>JAFQVZ010000149.1 GCA_017407765.1 Clostridia bacterium
ACCACATTCAGATCGACCTAGCCCGTCAGAAGATGGGTATGGTGTTCCAGCATTTCAACCTTTTCCCCCATATGAAGGTCAAGGAGAACATCACCTTCGCGCCCGTCAAGCTCAAGCTGCAGACGCCCGAGGAGGCAAGTGCCAAGGCTGAGAAGCTGCTCGCCCGTGTCGGACTTTCCGAGAAGGCAGACGCGTATCCCTCCCAGCTCTCCGGCGGTCAGAAGCAGAGAATCGCCATTATCCGCGCGCTGGCAATGGACCCCGAGATCATGCTTTTCGACGAGCCTACCTCTGCGCTTGACCCCGAGATGGTCGGCGAGGTTCTGGACGTTATGAAGGAGCTGGCCCGCGAGAACATGACCATGCTGGTCGTGACACACGAGATGGGCTTTGCCCGCGAGGTGGCAGACCGCATTCTGTTCATGGCGGACGGCGGTATCCTCGAGGAGGGCACCCCCGACGAGCTGTTCAATCATCCCAAGCACCCCCGCACCCAGCAGTTTTTGCGTTGCGTGCTTTAATACTGAAAACCGATCTGTCTGTGGACAGATCGGTTTTGCTTTTCTTGTCATGTCGTGTGATTTCCGCTTCAATAAATTTGTTCTCTCTGCCAAGCGCTTTTTTGAGATAAAAGTTACTTTTTTTATGAAAATGGTTACTTTTTTTACTTGTGTTTCTTTTGCTTTTTTGGTATAATAAACAAAACAAAGCAAAATGAGCGCTCTTGCTTTCATCAAAAATACAATGGAGGGACACCTATGAAGAAAACGCGTCTTCTTGCATTACTTCTATGTTTTATCACGGTACTTATTCCCGTTTCCTGTGCCAAAAATAACGAAGGTACAGATACCACTACTACAGCCCCCGATATTCAGCAGACGACCTCAGAGGCTGTCACGACAGCCCCGATAGTCGATGAAAACGCCTATCCGGAAAACAGCCTCCCCGATAATCTTAATTTCGGCGGCGAGGAGTTGGATATGCTTGCCTCCGAATGGCAGGGATATGAATATTATTTCTTTGCCGATGAGCAAAACGGCGATGCGATGAACGATGCCATCTATAGCCGCAAAATGGCGGTGGAAGAGGCACTGAATATCAAGATGGTGACACATCAGAAGGGCTTTAGCATCTCGGAGGTAGCCTCTGAGCTGAAGAGAGTTGTTCTTGCAGGCGAGAGCCTCTATGACCTGGTGTTCAATCACTGCATCGAGGGCATCAGCGCCTCGGCTGCCAATGGTTATCTGTATAATCTTGATACACTACCGCATATCAATATGCAGGCAGAATGGTGGAATCGCGAACAGATGGACATGCTTCGTCTCGGCAAGAATACCTACTATGCTGTGAACGATATGATGATCCCGTGTCCCTATGTTATCTTCTTCAATAAGGAGATGGTCGAACAGGAGAACCTGGAGGATCCGTATCAGCTGGTTTACAGCGGCGATTGGACACTGGATAAGATGGGCGAAATGGCAGCGCACGTTTCCACAGATCTGGACGGCAACGGTGTGCACAATCACCATGACCGCTGGGGCTTAATTGTACAAGAGCCGTCGAAATTTATCAGCTTTATGACAGGCGCAGGACAATATATGACGGAGCGAGATGCGGACGGTCGCGTACAGCTGGCAATGAATACCGAAAAAATGAACAGTCTGATGGAATTTTTTGCAGATCTGACCACGCAGAATGTGATCAACCGCTCCACCAAATCCTCCGATACCTATGTTGGTATGGCAACCGGGCGCATTCTGTTTGAGGCAGATTCTCTTGCTCATGCCGAGCTGTTCCGTGATCTTGAGGTCGAATACGGTATGCTGCCGTATCCCAAGTACGACAAGGAGCAGGAAGATTATATTTCTCTTGACTGGGGTGGCCTGCTTTCAGTTCCCAATAACATTGCAAATCCCGATATGGTCGGAGCAGCGATGGAAATGCTGGCCTGGGAGAGCGCACGCGAGGTGCTTCCCGCTTATTATGATGTCGTTCTGACAGGTAAGCTCAGCCGTGATGAAGATGCCGCCCGGATGCTGGAGCTGCTATTCGATACCATTACCTATGAGATCGGCGGTAACTACTTTGGCTTTGAGGCCGGTGCGACCGATCTGTTCTATGTCATTCCTCGAAAGGCTGTGGATGAGG
>JAFQVZ010000014.1 GCA_017407765.1 Clostridia bacterium
CCACCTCCCCTAAGTGCCCTTTAGGGTATACACAGGGGAGGCATGGCCAAACACCCGTCAGCTATCGCTGCCACCCTCTTTCAAAAGAGGGCTTGGAAAACGGCTCTCGCACCGATGTCTTTCCCATACAGGGAGAGCTGTCGGCTTCAGCTTACTGAAAGGGCAAAAAAGCCGCCCATCAGGGCGGCTTTGGTTTTATCAGTTATCGAGGCGGAGGTCTTTATATGTAAGGCCCATCTTGATGATGATACTGTGAACCAAAAGGTTCACCATCTCAAGAGGGGTTACGAATGAGTTATAGATATTCTCGTCCGACAGAGGACAGATAAGCGTCGTCGCCGCTATCTCGGCAACGGGGGCATCCATGCTGCTGGTGATGGCGATGGAATAGGCGCCGCTCATATTGCTTATCCTGACGGCCTGGGGCAGCTCGGTGTTGAACATGGGATAGGAGATGGCCACGACCACGCTCTTCTGGGTGAGCAGGCTCAGAAGCTGATTAAGACGCCTGGGATCCTTCATGGGGTCGACCACCGTGTTCTCAACGCTGCACTGGGTGAGGCGGAAGGAGAGGGCCTGACCCACAAAGGACGACATACCGCTGCCCAGAATAAGGACAAAGTCGGCCTCTGAGATGCGCTTGGCACACATATCAACATCGCAGCCCTTTACCTGCGAGATAAAGCTGTCCAGCAGCTTGCGTTCGTTTTCGAGAACGGCGGTGAAAAGCTCGGCCGATGCAGTGGTGCCCGAGAGCTCTTCCTGACGCTCTTTTTCCGAGCGCTTATGCCTGATGGCCTCGCGGAAAGCAACAAAGCTGTCATAGCCCAGCTCGCGGCAGAGCCTGAGAATGGTGACCTGTGAGCAGCCTATGTTTTCGCACAGCTGACGGAGCGACAGATATGATGCCTGATCCATGTTTTCGCTGACATATTTAAGGATCGAAAGCTGCTTGTTGGTCAGTTTGCAATGGCCGATATTAAGGACTGTTTTGACCTGCTCGAGCAGCTGCTGATTATCGCGCATTTCCATCCCTCCTGATTTTGCTAATGTAATTATCATAACAATATCTCTCTGGCAAATCAAGGAAGAAATGATATATTTCAAAAAATAATGTTAGCGGCCAAACAAAACCAGCAGGGCGAAGCATTTTGCTCCGCCCTGCTTTACATGAGTTTCTTACAGGCTCTGTTCGGCCTTTTCGATCAGCTTCTTGACCATCTGGCCGCCGATAGAACCGGCCTGCTTGGATGTCAGGTCGCCGTTATAGCCTTCCTTGAGGTTGATGCCTACTTCGCGTGCTGTTTCCATCTTGAAGTTGTGAAGGGCGTTCTTTGCCTCGGGAGAAAGGTTAGACTTACCGCTGCTGTTGCTTGCCATATTGAATTGCTCCTTTATGATTCATTATCCATCCGGCCCTTACCGCTTTTCACATGGTGTGGAAAACGGTAAGGGCTTTCTATATGATCGCCATGGGCGGCTGCCCTTGGCTACGGTGATATTATCTGCCGCTTTCGGCGTTATATAACAGGAAATATATCCCACAGCACTCGGCGATCATTCTGTTTGCCTCTTCTGAAAGGCCGGGGTCGGTTCAGGAGAGCTTGTCGGTCATGTGCTCCATGGCCTTGACTGCGCGCTTGGCCTGCGACTTGAGCTGCCTGGGCGAGGGCGAGCCCATCTCGCGGGCGGCATAGCCGGCTGCAGCGCCCATTGCGGCTCCGGCTGCCATGCTCATAATAATGTTCATTGCCTTCATTTTCATAACACCTCCCATATCATCATTCCCCACATCGGCTTTTGTTTGCGCGGAGATTATTGGATATGGGTGCGCCGCCATTCATATTCTTCCCTAAGGCTCTGGCTGTCGGGGTGTGCAATGCCTTTTTTGCCGCGCTTATCGGGCCTCTGGCCTGCCGGAGGGATGGGATTTGGCAATCGGCTTATATTTTTAAGGTTTCGAATGTTCATGTTTTTCAAAATCGCCTCCTTGCGATTTGAATTTTGTCCGTATATGAGATATAATATTATGGGTTTGTGTCATCAGATTTCGGATGATAAACCATTTGTTTTCAGATAATAAAACTTTGAGAGGTTCAGATAATGTTAGAAAAACTTGCTGCAGTCGAAGCACGACTGAATGAGATCGAGGAAGCTCTTCAGCAGAGCGACCTTTACAGCGACCCCAAGCGAGCTGCCGACCTGCTTAAGGAGCAGAAGGAGCTGACACCCGTAGTTGAGGTATACCGTCAGTACAAGCAGGCTGAGGCCGACCTTGAGACGGCTCAGGAGCTGCTGCACGACGATGACCCCGATATGCGCGATATGGCATTCATGGAAGTCGACGAGGCCAAAACACGCATGGCTCAGCTTGAGGAGGAGCTCAAGGTGCTGCTGCTTCCCAAGGACGTAAACGACGACAAGAACGTAATCGTCGAGATCCGCGGCGGCGTAGGCGGCGAAGAGGCTGCCCTTTTTGCAGCCGACCTTTTCAGAATGTATTCCATGTATGCCGAGACAAAGCGCTTCTCCATCGAGGTCATGAACATCAACGAGACCGAGCTGGGCGGCATCAAGGAGATCAGCTTTATGGTAAACGGCAAGGGCGCATGGGCCCGCTTCAAGTATGAGAGCGGCGGCCACCGCGTCCAGCGTGTTCCCGAGACCGAGAGCTCGGGCCGAATCCAGACCTCGGCCGCTACCGTTGCCGTTCTTCCCGAGGTCGAGGCCGTTGAGATCGACATCAACCCTGCCGACCTTCAGATCGACACCTTCCGTTCGGGCGGTGCCGGCGGCCAGCACGTCAACAAGACCGAGTCGGCCATCCGAATCACTCATCTGCCCACCGGCGTTGTGGTCGAGTGTCAGGACGAGCGCAGCCAGCATAAGAACCGCGAGCGCGCCATGAAGATCCTGCGTTCCAAGCTCTATGAGGCCGAGCAGCAGAAGATCGACGAGGCACGCGCAGGCGAGCGACGCCTGCAGGTAGGCTCGGGCGACCGAAGCGAGCGCATCAGGACCTATAACTATCCTCAGGGCCGTGTCAGCGACCACCGCATCGGCCTGACCCTTCACAAGCTGGAGGCCATTATGAACGGCGATCTTGACGAGCTTATTGATGCTCTGACAGCGGCCGATCAGGCCGAGCGCCTCAAGGGCCAGCAGTAATTTCGCTTTTTGATTTGAAAGAAGGCATTTTTTATGGAAACAATCCTTCTCAAGGCAAATGAAGAATCATATCTCCGTGCATCAAAGCTCCTTAAGGAGGGTCGCGTAGTCGCCATTCCCACCGAGACGGTGTATGGCCTGGCGGCCAATGCCCTCGATCCCGAGGCTGTAAAGGGTATTTTTGCAGCTAAGGACCGTCCGCAGGACAATCCCCTTATAGTTCATATCGCAACGCTTGAGCAGATGGAGCAGGTCACGTCCTTTGTGCCTAAGGATGCATATCGTCTTGCCGAGGCCTTCTGGCCCGGCCCTCTGACCATGATCCTTCCCAAGGCCCCCTCTATTCCCGACGAGGTCACAGCAGGGCTTGAAACGGTGGGTGTTCGTATGCCATCCCATATGGCGGCTCACCGCATAATCGAGCTTTCCTGCCCGCTGGCGGCTCCTTCGGCCAACACCTCGGGCAAACCCTCGCCCACATCGGCTGCCCATGTATATGAGGATATGAAAGGCCGCGTGCCCCTTATCATTGACGGCGGAAGATGCTCGGTAGGTGTTGAATCGACGGTCGTCGACATGACCGGCGATGTTCCCCGTGTTCTCCGTCCCGGCGCCATCACCGAAGAGATGATCGAAGAGGTTCTGGGCCGGGCCGACACCGATGTCGCCACCAAGAAGGGCCTTAAAGAGGGCGAAAAGCCCAAATCCCCCGGCATGGCATACCGTCATTATGCCCCCAAAGCGCCGGTCGTTCTCTATGAAGGCGCGCCCGACGACACATTCCGTGCTATCTGCCTTGAATGCACACCCGACGACGGCATCCTCTGCTTTGACGAGTATAAGGCCGCCTTCAGAGAAAAAGGCTTTAAACGCATATATTCCCTCGGCCCTTCATGGGACCACCATAGCCACGACCGCAAGCTTTTCTCGCTGCTCAGGCATTTCGACTCGACCCGTGCCCTGCGCATCCATGCCCAGTGCCCCCGTGAATACGGCGGAGGCGAGGGCAGCGTTAACCGCATGAGAAAGTCGGCCGGCTTTGTCTGCAGAAAATGCACAGACAAGCTGATCGTCGGCCTCACCGGCGGCTCGGGAAGCGGCAAGAGCCATTTCTGCCGCATCGCGGCCGAGGGCCGAAAGGATATCCTCACCGTCGACACCGACAAGGTGTATCACGACCTTTTGGACGATTCCGCATCGCCGCTGATGGGCGAGATACTCGGGCTTTTCCCCACCGCAGGCGAGAATGGAAGGGTAGACCGCAAAAAGCTTGGGGCGCTGGTCTTCGGCGATGCCGAAGCCATGGCAAAGCTCAACGAAGTTGCCCACAGAGCAGTGGCCGAAAGGACTATGGAGATCATATCCGAAAGCTCTTGCCCCATCGTCATACTCGATGTCCCGCTGCTTTTCCAGAGCGGCATGGACAGAATGTGCACCATGACCCTTGCGCTTCTTGCAGGACGCAGACACGCAGAGGGCCGAATCGCTCAGCGCGACGGCATAAGCCGCGAGGCGATCGCAATGCGTCTTGGCAGCCAGCCGGGGCAGCAGTATTACATCCGCAGGTGTGATCTCACCCTTAAAAACGAGGGCAGCGCCGATGATTTCAAAAAGGCAGTTCTTGCCTTCCGTGACAAATATTTGCCCCAGGAAAAATAACATAGATATACGCCCCCGTGGCCATAATAGGCTTCGGGGGTGCTTTTATTTTGAACGAAGAATCTAAAAGTATACCTGAGGTTCAGGCCGACGGTGCAGCCTCTCTGGGCAGGCTCCATTGCCTTACGATAATCGGGCAGATAGAGGGCCATGTAGAGCTCAGCGGCCAGACCAAGACCACCAAGTACGAGCATATCCTGCCGCTGCTCACCGCTGTCGAGGAGAGCGAGGACATAGACGGACTTCTGATCCTTCTTAATACGGTAGGCGGCGATGTGGAGGCCGGGCTGGCCATTGCCGAGCTTATTTCGGGCATGAGCAAGCCGACGGTGTCGCTTGTGCTGGGCGGGGGACATTCGATAGGGGTGCCGCTGGCCGTTTCGGCGCGGAGGAGCTTCATCGCCCCCACTGCTTCAATGACCCTTCATCCGGTCAGGATGTCGGGCACGGTCATGGCCATTCCTCAGACAATGGAATATTTCCGCAAGATCGAGGAGAGGGTCATAGGTTTTATATGCAGCCAGAGCCGTATCTCACCCGACACGCTGCGCGAGCTTATGCGCAAAACCGACCAGCTGGTGGGTGATGTGGGCAGCGTAGTGTATGGCAGAGAGGCGGTCGAGCTGGGTATATGCGACGAGGTAGGCAGCCTTAAGGATGCGCTGGGCTGCCTCAGAGAGATGGTCAAGGAGGCACAGAATGGACAGGTATGACGCAGGGGATCTCCCCGATTCGATGCTTTTTCCCATGACTTTTTCATTTCCCATTATCCGCGACAGCGGCCTGCCAAAAGAGTTCAAGGGTGTCAGAAACCAGAAGGCACTCAGCCACTGGCTGTATGACCTTGATTTTGAGTACAGCTATCCGCTTTGGCGATGATGGGAGCTTTGCGGCCCGCATTATGCGGGCCGCAATGGGCGAATATACATATATTTTTATTGCCAAGAGCCATTTAATGGAATATAATCATTTTATAAGAAACTGCTTTATCCGTTAGGAGTGAAAAAGCATGAAAGTAACCTATATCCATCACAGCGGCTTTTCGGTAGAGCTTGAAGACCGTATGCTTGTCTTCGACTGGTTTAAGGGCGAGCTGCCCGAGACCGACAAACCCATATATATCTTCTCCAGCCACCGCCACCATGACCATTTTGATCCTATGGTGTTTGAGCTTAGGGACAGAGCAAAATATATCCTCTCGAACGACATCCGCATGAGGCCGGAGGGCTGTGACATAACCAAGACAGGCCCCCATAAGACGGTCGAGGTCGATGGCATGGTTGTCGAGACCCTCAAAAGCACCGATGAGGGCGTTGCCTTTATCGTAACTGTGGGTGACAGGGTGATCTATCACGCAGGCGACCTTCATTTCTGGCTGTGGGAGGAAGAAAACGACGAAGACCGCCTTTGGAACGAGAACATGACAAAGAAGTTCCTCAGAGAGATCGATAAAATAAGGGGCAGGCATTTTGACCTTGCCTTTGTTCCACTCGACCCCCGTCAGGGTGCGGAGTATATGGACATGGGAATGGAAGCCGTTCTTGAAAGATGCACGGCAGACCATATCTTCCCCATGCATTTCTGGGGCGATCACAGCGTTATCCCGGCCTTTAAGGAGAGGCATCCTCAGCACGCAGGCATCATTGCCGACATAGCCTTTGAAGGACAGAGCTTTGAGGTGTGAGGAAGAGATATTCCGTGGCACACCCCGTATCCAAGGCTCCTTTTGAATGGCCCAGGCCACCCTCTCTTGGCCTACGGCCAATTCACCTTGAGGAGCTGGCGCCCGTAGGGCGACTGAGGTTTGGAATAATGGCCCCCTTGCCTAACGCTAATGGCCCCCTTGCCTAAAGGGGGCTGTCAACGAAGTTGACTGGGGGATATAATTGGCCTGCTGTAGTATCCCTCCACCGTCTCACGACGGTCCCCCTCCCTTTAGGCAAGGGAGGCAAGGCCAAACACCCGTCAGGCTTCGCCTGCCACCCTCTTTCAAAAGAGGGCTCTTGGCTCTCCCTATGGGAGAGCTGTCACCGTAGGTGACTGAGAGGGCGTCGCTGGCTGCGAAGCAGGCTGA
>JAFQVZ010000015.1 GCA_017407765.1 Clostridia bacterium
GGCTCAGAAGTTTAGCTGCTTCTGAGCCTTTAGCTTTATTCCATTGGTTTGATTGTCTTTTCGATGTATTCTATTTCTTCTGCTGATAGTCCATATTTCTTGTACAACTGTTGGTCAATTTCAGCGATGGATTTAGACCAGTCTATGTCAGAGTTGGATGTGAAATCTTGGAGAGGGACGAATTCAAATGTTCCTGACTTCATCAAGTTTCCCGACAGACATAATGTCATTGGACTACTTTATGTATCGCTTTGAATCTCATTCTGACTACCCCCATTTTTCATAAATTATTTCTAGTATTTGCTTCAGACGTAGAAATGCACGAGGACACCCATTTGAAACGGGAATTCCTCGTGCTTTTGACTCGCCCATATTGATTTTTAGTGAAACTGCCGGAGTTGAAAGGCATCAGTCCAAAAGGAAAAGGGACGTAGCCTCTCGTCCCTTTACATCTGAAACATTTTTTGGTATACTGTAATATAATATTGCCCGAAGTATAAACAAACCTTCGATTCGGCAGAAAAGAGGATAGCTTATGGATAAAAAGCTGGCAAAACTCTTGGAACCGGGGTTTAAAACGATATTTCTGATGCTCGTCGTCTGTGTCGCTATCACGGGTTATTTTTCCATACCCATCGCGGCAGCCGAAGGTGTCTGCACCGTCCTTCTGTATGTGTTTTACAGACGAAAGGCACGGAAGCGCCGCAACAGTGTCAGACGTTATGTGGAAAATCTCGCTTTCCAGGTAGACAACGCATCTAAACATACTATTGTCAATTTCCCCCTGCCTATGGCCATTCTGAGGCTCGATACCGGCGAACTGGTGTGGGAGAACGAGGTGTTCGTCTCGCTTAACGGACATCGCGACAGTGTTCACGACTCTCATGTCACCGAGATCATCCCCGGTTTTGACACAAGATGGCTGACCGAGGGCAAGTCGGAATGCCCCTTCCCCATCGAAATGGCAGGACGCAAATACACCGTCTACGGCAACCTTGTCAAGGGCTCAGCCGTAGAGACCGGTGCGCTTCTTGCAACACTTTTTTGGGTGGATATCACCGAGCATGACAGGCTGGTCGAGCATTTCAGGCGCACAAGGCCGGTTGTTGCCACCATTCTGATCGACAGCCATGAGGAACTTTACAAGGGTATCAGTGAGACTGAGAAATCGATGATCACTGCTGAGATCGACCGCCGCCTTACCGAGTGGTTCAAGCCCAGCGGCGGCATCCTGCGTAAACTCGAGCGAAGCAAGTATCTTATCGTCTTTGAATACAGCGCCCTGCTGCGCTTCACAGCCGACAAGTTCACAATCATCGAGAGCATGCATGAGGTAAAAAACAGCGAGGGCATCCCTGCCACCATCTCCATCGGTATCGGTAAGGGCAGCGACTGCAGCCTAGAGCAGCTCTACAGCTTTGCCAGCCTCAGCCTTGACATGGCTCTGTCGCGCGGAGGCGATCAGGTGGTTATCAAGTCGCCTACCGACTTCGAGTTTTACGGCGGTCAGAGCAAGGAGATCGAAAAACGCACCAAGGTCAAGGCAAGGGTCGTTGCGAATGCCCTCAGGCAGCTCATACGCGACTCCAGCCAGGTTTTTGTTATGGGTCACAGGGTCTCTGACCTCGACTCGATAGGTTCGGCAGCCGGCATCGTTGCCGCAGTCAGAAAATGCGGCAAGAAGGTGCATATTGTCTGCAACCGCGAGCTCACTTCGGCAAAGGAACTGATCGACCGTCTGGCCGCAGCTCCCGAATACGAGGGGATCTTTGTCACCGAAGAGGAAGCCATGTTTATGGCCGATGCCCAGTCGCTGCTGGTCGTTGTCGACACATCGCGTCCCGATATCGTCGAGGGTCCCAAGCTGCTCGACTCCATTCAGAAGGTCACGGTCCTCGACCATCACCGCCGCGCAGCCAGCTATATCGAGCGTACGGCCATCAATCTGCACGAGCCCTACGCCAGCTCGACCAGCGAACTGGTCACCGAGCTTCTGCAGTATATAATCACACCCAACGAGCTGCTTAAGGTAGAGGCCGAAGCCCTTCTTTCGGGCATCGTTCTCGACACCAAGAGCTTCACCGTCAAGACCGGCGTCCGCACCTTCGAGGCGGCTGCCTATCTGCGCGAGATCGGCGCCGACACCGTCGACGTCAGAAAGATGTTCTCGGGCAACCTTGACGGCTACATAAAGCGCTATCAGATGATCTCCGAGGCAAGGCATATCTTCCCCGGCATATCGCTGGTAGTATCCCACCAGCCTGTCGAGCGCGCTGTCGCATCCCAGGCGGTGGATGAGCTGATCAATATCTCCGACGTTTCTGCGGCCTTTGCGGTGTTTGCAGAAGGCTCGGGAGGAACCGCTGTTTCGGGCCGTTCCTATGGCAAGGTCAATGTTCAGTTCGTTCTTGAAAAGATCGGCGGCGGCGGCAGCATGACTATGGCCGGCGCCCAGTTCAGGGATAAGACGCCCGATGAGGTAGTTCCCATCCTTCATCAGGCAATATCCGAATATCTGAATGAAACAAAGAGAAAAGAGGAGTAATAATATGAAAGTAATTCTGCTTGAGAATGTAAAGGGTCAGGGTAAGAAGGGCGAGATGATCAATGTCTCCGACGGTTATGCACGCAACTTCCTCCTGCCCAAGAAGCTGGCTATGGAAGCCACAGCCGATGCTATGAATGCAAAGAAGATCGCTGATGACGCAGCAAAGCGCCGCCATGACCTCGAGAAGCAGGCCGCTATCGACCTGAGCAAGAAGCTGGCCGAGATGCCCGTTAAGATCAAGGCAAAGGCCGGCAGCGGCGGACGTATTTTCGGCTCGGTCACCACAAAGGAGATCTCCGATGCGCTCAAGGCTCAGTATAATATCGATATTCCCAAGGCAAAGCTGACTCTGGACGAAGGCATCAAGAGCTTTGGCACCTACGAAGTCAAAGCCAAGCTGTTCACAGAAGTAAATGGCGTAGTTAAGGTAGTAGTAAGCGAA
>JAFQVZ010000150.1 GCA_017407765.1 Clostridia bacterium
GTGGATTTTAAGCCGGCACATATATCCTGCTATTGCCTTAAGGTAGAAGAGGGAACCCCTCTTCAGATAAGAGGCTGTGTTCAGCCTGATGAAGATATTCAGGCCGATATGTATCTCGAGACAATCAAATATCTTGAGAGCAGGGGATATAAGCAGTATGAAATATCCAATTTTGCCCGAGGCGGCCGTATATCTCGTCACAACAGTAAATATTGGGATCTTTCCGAATATCTTGGCCTCGGCTGTGCAGCCCACAGCTTTTATGGCGGAAGGCGATTCTCGTTCCTGCCCGACATACATGCCTATATCGACGGTGTTTTGGGCAAAAAAGAGATAGTTGAAGACATGGACGAGCTTGCATATATCAACCGCTGCGGCGAATATGTAATGCTCAAGCTGCGAACAGTAGAAGGTATTGACCCCGAAGAGTTTGAAAAGCGCTTTGATGTCACCTTCTGGCCTTTTGCCGAACAGCTTATGAGGTTTACAAAAAGCGGTCATGTAAAAAATGAAAACGGCCGATGGAGCCTCACTCCCGAAGGATTTCTTGTTTCAAACACCATAATCGGCGAAGTAGTCAACCGCGTATGCGGCGCAGAATAAACTATAAACAACACAGACCTGCCTTATCCAAAGAGATAGGGCAGGTCTTTTGTTATCCACCGTATACTACTGAAGTAGTATTGACAAACGTATAAGACTGTGGTAGTATACAGGTGTTGCAACAACTACTGCAGTAGTATGGAGGTATCACCATGGAGATAAAATTACAGGATTCTGAACTGAAGATCATGGATGTTCTTTGGCGAAGGGGCGACTGCACGGCCAAGCAGATCGCAGCTGAGCTGAATGAGCAGATCGGGTGGAATGTCAACACGACTTACACCCTTATCAAGCGCTGCATAGCCAAAGGCGCAATCGAGCGCATCGAGCCTCATTTTGTCTGCCATGCTCTTGCCGAGCGCGAGGCAGTGCAGATAAAAGAAACTCGCGAACTTATAGACAAGGTGTTTGACGGAGCGGCAGATAAGCTGTTTGCGGCTCTCCTCAGCCGTGATGTGCTTTCCGACGACGAGATCGCCCGGCTTAAAAAGCTGGTCGAAGAGTTGGGGGCGTGATCAGGCAATGGTAGCAGAAAGGATCATAAGCGGCAGTCTTCTTATAATGGTCATTCTGCTGGTCAGGCAGATAATGAAAGGCAAGCTGCCTAAACGCACCTTCTGTATTATGTGGTGGATAGCCTTGTTTCACCTGCTTTCGCCAAAGCTCTTTTTCTCGCCCGTCAGCATTTTTGCATTGAGAAAAGGTGGCGGTGCAGCGGTGTTTTCAGGCGCTGTTGATCCCGTATATGAAGGAGCAAGTGTTATGCATGCGGTTTTGCCTGAGATCCCGCCGGAAACCTCATATAGTATGGATAATATTATGGAGGTTGTATGGTTGGCCGGAGTGCTTATGTGCATTGCTGTTTTTGTCGTTACATATATTGCGTGGACCATCAGGTTTCAAAGGGCAGGGAAGTTTATTCACCCGGATATCGAGTCTTTGATCCCCGGCGGAATACTGAGGTGCGTAAGTGTACGGCAAAGCGGCATGATCAACACACCTGTCACATATGGGCTGCTGAGGCCGGTGATACTGATTCCTGAAGGCATGGAAGAAGATAGTGACACGCTTTCATACGTGTTTGCTCACGAGATCCAGCATATCAGGAAGGGAGATCTGTGGCTAAAGCTGTTTCTCGCGGCTGCAGCGAGCTGTTATTGGTTCCTACCGCCGGTATGGCTTATGTATGCGGCTGCATCCCGCGATATCGAGCTTGCCTGTGACGAAGCGGTGCTGTCGAGGTTAGGGCTTGAACATCGCAGAGGCTATGCAATGGCGCTCATCCGTATGGAAGAGAACAAAAGGCGCTGGAGTCCTCTTGTTGAGGGGTTCAGCAACAGTGGCATGGAGGAGCGTATTACAGCAATTATGAATAAAAAGAATTATCCCTTTGCGGTGCTGGCCGCCTCGGTGGCAGTGGTTATGTGTATTACTTTTGTATTCGCGGCTTCGGCTGAAAAGCCTGAGGATGACATCGAAGGCCCTGTTCAGCAGGCTTTTGAGCAGGTTTCTGAGGCAGCGGATAGTGAAAGAGAGACAGAGGAAAAGCCGGAACAGGCAGCAACTGAGGCAGACGAGAATGAAGATGCGAATGTCGTATACTGGCCTTCGGTTTTCAGCAGAACCGTAACAAACAGATTTGGCATGAGGACCCATCCCATAACGGGAGAAGAACGTTTCCACGATCATATCAACATCCGCGGAGACAAAGAGGTTATCGCTGCAATGGAAGGTAAGGTCATGGAGGTCTATTATGACAAGGTTTATGGCAATGTTGTCAAGATAGATCACGGAAACAATTATGTCACGGCGTATGGCCATCTGGCCGAGGTCGAGGCATGGGTAGGCCGTTATATGAAGGGCGGAGAGGTGATCGGCACAGCCGGCGCCACCGGCCAGGCTACGGGAGTAAATCTTGCTTTCTGGGTATATTATAACGGCGAGCCGGTTGATCCTATGAGCCTTTACGGCAATGCGTTGAATATAACATTTGAATAAAGGCGCAAAAATGCCCTCTGTCCAATTCGGACAGAGGGCAAACTTTTTATAGGCTGTTACTGAAGGTACTGAGCAATAAGCGAGGTCTCTTCAGAAGGAACTGAGAAGGCGCCTTTTTTAAAACTTCCGAAGCAGCAGCCTGTGCCGCTAAGTGCTTCGGACATTTCATCTGAAGGATCACCCTCGATAAAGATCGTGTGAAAATACTTTGTCAAATCGCTCATTTTTTGTCCGCTGACCGCACTGGAAAGCTCGTTCTTTTCCAGCATTACCGAAAGTGTAATGCCTTCTTCATCAGCGGTACGACGGATAGCCTTATAGATGCTTTCAAGAGCGGAATAGCGGCTCTCTTCGCTGTCATCCGATCCGAGATCCATTAGTTCGAGCTTGCCCGAAAGAGGAAAGCACA
>JAFQVZ010000151.1 GCA_017407765.1 Clostridia bacterium
ATTGGTTGCGATGTCAGCGAGAATGGAGGGATCGTACATTTCCCGCAAGTATGGCGTTTCAAACCTCAGTCGGCACAAGGCCGACAGCTCCTTTACCAAAGGAGCCTTGGTGCTGCGGTGGCGCTTCTAAGCCCTCTTTGGGAAAGAGGGTGGCAGGCGAAGCCTGACGGGTGTTTGGCACAGCGAGACCGCTGAAAACCACCATATCCCTCCTAGCTCGCTGGTTACGATGTCAGCGAGAATGGAGGGATCGTACATTTCCCGCAAGTATGGCGCTTCAAACCTCAGTCGGTTTCACCGACAGCTCCTTTACCAAAGGAGCCTTGGAAAATGCCCACGGGCCCTTACAAACCGAGCTTTTTCAGAAGCTCGATAAGATCGGGATTAAGGCCGGAGGGCTGGCCTATATTGAAGCCCTGGGCAAAGCCGGAGTTTCTCGAGCCGCCCACACGGGGGTCGTTCAGCTCGGCATATCCTGTCAGAGTGCCGTTTCGGGCGCCGTAACCGTCGGCATCGCAGGGTTTGATGATGCCGGCATGGATCTTGGCCACGACTTCGGGATAGATGCCGCTGGCAAAAAAGGCATCATATCCCAGCTCCTTGTCTTCATAGGTGCCGGAATAGCTGCAGAGACCGCCGCAGCGGTAGAAGGCCTCGTTGCCTATGGTTTTAAGGCCGCCGGGGAGGTCGAAGTGCTTAAGCTTGGTGCACCATGAGAAGGCCTCGGCACCCAGCTTTTCGAGAGATCCGGGCACATCTACAGCCTCGAGGTTCGAGCATGAGCAGAAGGCGCCGTTTCCCACCTCGCGCACACCCTCAAGAAGGATGACCTTGCGGATGTCGCTTCTGCCGCGGTAGGCATTGTCGGCAACAACTTCGTCGGCAACGGTGAGGACGCCGTTTTCAAGCTTGGTGACGGCCTTTTTAGCCTGCGCGGGAGCGGCGATGTTCCTTGCCGCCGCAAGCTGCTCGAGCATTATATCAAAGGGGGTCTTTTCGCACTGAGTCGGTTTCGGGATGGGAACGACCTCGGGCTCGGCCTTTCTGACGGCATATTTGGGATTGAGGTTAAAGACGATATCCTTATCCTCGATGCCGGTCATATCGCCGTCGTCCTTGAGCATGGCATAAAGCATCAGCAGCTTCTTGTCGGTGAAGCCGCTCAAACCAAGGTCCTTCGCCTTGATGTCCCACAGCTGGGGCGTGCCCTTGCGCTGCTCGATGTCGCAGATGAGGTCGAGCAGCTCGATAACGCTGTCGGTAAGGGGGATATCGGCGGCAAGGCAGCCGTCGATAAAGACATTCTTCATAAAATAGTAGTTTACGGGGGGAAGCAGGCTGCCGCGGAGGGAGGCGTTGTCGGGCAGCTCGAGGTCGAGGTGATTTGCGATGAGGGGGGCCAGCTGCAGCATAATATGGCCGTTGGCCGTCAGCCTTGTGTGGGTATAGGCGCGCATGGCTCCGTCGGAATAGCCGGTGATGATATCGTCGGGCTTCTTTTCAAAGAACTTTCGGAGCTGCACCGTCTTATAGGCAGGCTGTGCATTTATGGCATCGAGGATCTGCTGAAGGTTATCCTCCTGATCCTCCGGCTGTTCCTCCTGGGGTTCGTCGCCATAGATAAGGTCGTCAAGCTCTTTGAGATAGTCATCTATCTCGGGGTCGGGCTTGGGGATATCGGGTTTTATTATTCCCTCTGCCGCCAGCTGCGACATAAGGGCATCAAAGGGTGTGTTTGCCATGGTTATCCCTCCTTATATTCCGTCTGCAAGGCGCAGGGCGAAGATCTTTGCGTTCATCTCGTTCTCTTCGGCTATGCGGCGTGCGTTTCGGATCTCGGCATCGCTGGCATTGGGGCCGTCGGGGCCCATCAGCATTCTCACCATATCGTCGGTGAGGCCCGAGGCATCGCCCTTTTCGAGGCGGTGGAC
>JAFQVZ010000152.1 GCA_017407765.1 Clostridia bacterium
GAATAAGATGACATATTCCGCAAAAGACAGCGGGGCATCGCTTTATGCACGCGATATAAGTCTCAGCCTTGGCGGAGTGTCTTTCACGCTTGAGTATGAAGGCCGCAGCATCCCCGTTTCGCTGGGTATTCCCGGTATGTTCTCGGTATATAATGCCCTGACTGCCATCGGCTGCTGCCTTTCGCTGGGGCTTAAGCTCGAAAATATCATTGCGTTGCTGGGAGAGGCTCACGGCGTAAAGGGCAGGGCGCAGGTAGTGCCCACAGGCACAGACTATACCGTGCTGCTCGACTATGCCCATACACCCGACGGAGTAGAAAACATCCTTAAAGCAGCGAAAGGCTTTGCCAAGGGCAGAGTAATTGCTCTCTTTGGCTGCGGAGGCGACCGCGACAGGACAAAACGCCCTATCATGGGCAATATCGCAGGCAGCCTTGCCGATATGTGCATCGTCACAAGCGATAATCCCAGAAGTGAAGAGCCTATGGCCATCATCGAAGACATCCTCCCCGGTGTCGAGAAGACCGGCTGCAGCTATACTGTTATTGAAGACCGCAGAGCTGCCATCCGTCATGCTCTTTCCATCGGCGAGGCCGGCGATGTCATCGTTCTCATGGGCAAGGGTCATGAGGACTATCAGGAGATCAAGGGCGTCAAGCATCACCTTGATGAATATGAAGAAGTAATGGCTTATTTTAATAAATAAGCAAAGAGCGGCGCCTTGAGGCGCATAAAGAGAAAAGATCCTTACAGGGGGAAGTTGAAATGAAATCAATAGCCTTTGGCGCGCTGACAGCGCTTGTAATAGCACTTCTGATCGGCCCTTCGATAATCAAGGCTCTCAGAAAAATGAAGTTCGGCCAGAAGATCCTTGAAGATGGCCCTACATGGCACATGAACAAGCAGAATACGCCTACAATGGGCGGCGTTATTTTCATTGCGGCTATCACCGTTCCCATAATCGTGCTGCTGCCCGCAATGGTCAGCATCAGCGACTACAGGCCTGTTCTTATGCTGGCGCTCTCGCTGGTTTTTGCCGCTATTGGTTTTGTCGACGATTATACTAAAATCAAAAAGAAGCAGAATAAGGGCCTCACAGCCAAGCAGAAGCTCTTGCTTCAGCTGGCAGCATCGGCACTGTTTATCACAGTTATGAGAACAATGGGATATCTCGAGCCTGAGATCTATATCCCCTTCGTCAATATCACTCTCGATCTGCCCTGGTGGCTTTATCTGGCCTTCTCGGTATTTGTCATTGTTGGATGCGACAATGCAGTTAACCTGACCGACGGTATCGACGGCCTCTGTGCATCGGTCACTGCGGTTGTTGCAGTATTTTTCTGCGGTGTCTTCACTATCCTCGGCAGCAGTGCCCGCGTTTTCTCGGCAGCTCTGCTGGGCGGCCTCATCGGCTTCCTCTACTTTAATAAATATCCCGCGAAGGTATTTATGGGCGACACCGGCTCTCTGTTCCTCGGAGGCGCTGTTTGTGCAATGGCTTATGCCTGCAATATGCCCGTAATACTGGTGCCTGTCGGCATCATATATATTGCCGAGACTCTTTCTGATATTATCCAGGTGCTTTACTTCAAGGCAACCCACGGAAAGAGGTTCTTTAAAATGGCTCCCATCCACCATCATTTTGAGATGTGCGGCTGGAGCGAAAAGAAGATCGTTGCTGTGTTCACCGCAGTAACGGCTGTTATGTGTGTGATCAGCTATTGGGGCATTGCCGCTGCCCTCTAAAAGCGGCACGATTCTGGAGGTGTCTGAAATAGCTTCTATCAATGAAAAAGAAAGGCGATACAGCCGCGAAATAAAAGAAAAAAAGCAGAAGCTTTCGGGCATAGATGAACCTTTCACGGTTCTCGTTCTTCTTCTGCTGCTTATAGGGCTGGTATGTCTGTATTCGGCCAGCTATGTAACGGCATACAGCGACGGCGAGTCTTCCACCGCCTATGTTGTAAGGCAGGGAATATTTGCCGCAGCCGGAGTAGTGGCTATGTTTGCTGTCGCGTTCGGACTTAAGGATTATCGCAAGCTTCATTATTTTGCATGGCCGCTTATGATCTTCTCCATTCTGCTGCTGGCCACGATATTCATTCCCGGACTTTGGGCAACGATCAACAAGGCCACAAGATGGATCAAGATTCCCGGAATAGGCACATTCCAGCCCTCCGAGATCTCTAAGTTTGCCTTCATTCTCTGTTTCTCCAGCTGGTCGAGTATCATGGGAACAAAGAAGATGAATAATCCCATTATCGGCTTTGGCCCCTTTATTATATGCATGGGTATGACAGCACTGCTGCTTATGAAGCAGCCCCATCTTTCGGCAATGGTAACTATCGCGGCTATCGGCGCTGTTATCATCTATCTCGGCGGGGCAAACACATGGTGCTTTATCGGAGCAGGCGGCGGTGCGGTAGCCTTTGTATTGTGGTATCTTAAAACACATACATATGCTATGACACGTATCAATGTATGGCTCGATCCCTTTATTGATTTCAGAGGCAGCGGATGGCAGGGAGCACAGTCGCTTATCACCATCGCCAGCGGCGGTGTGTGGGGACTCGGACTGGGTCAGGGAAGGCAGAAGCATCTCTATTTGCCCGAGCCTGCCAACGACTTTATCTTTTCGGTTATATGTGAAGAGCTGGGTTTCATCGGCGCTTTCATCATAATAATACTGTTTGCGGCTCTTGTCCTCAGAGGCTATTATATCGCCTCCAAGGCACCCGACAGATTCGGCACTCTGCTGGTGGCAGGAATCACCACTCAGATCGCCGTTCAGACCATATTCAACCTGGGCGTTGTTTCGGGACTGCTGCCCGTAACGGGCGCTTCGCTGCCTTTCTTCAGCTATGGCGGCACATCGCTTATGATGCTGCTTGGCGAAATGGGCATCATACTTGCCGTATCAAGACGCAGGAATCCCGAAGAAAAAGAAAACAAAGATAAATAAACGGGGTCTGTCAGACAAAGTGAGGTAAAGAAAATGAAGGTTATTTTTGCAGGCGGCGGCACAGCCGGCCATGTCAATCCGGCTCTGGCAATTGCATCTTATATCAAAAAGAAGGATCCTTCGGCTCAGATCGCTTTTTCGGGCGGTAAGGGCGGAATCGAAGAGCGACTTGTGGCCCGCGAAGGATATCCCATCTATACATTCCCTCTCAGCGGGCTTTCCCGCAGCTTGAGCCTTGGGGGCCTCAAGAAGAATGTCGGTGCGATCAAAAACACTTTTTCGGCCATTTCGGCAGCGAAAAAGATCATCCGTGAAAAGAAACCCGATATCGTAATCGGAACCGGCGGCTATGCCTGCTTCCCCATGGTATATGCAGCTCATGCCTGCGGCGTAAAGACGGCTATGCTGGAGGTCAACGCAACACCCGGTGTTGCTCTCAAGCAGCTTGCAAAGAAGGCCGATTGTGTAATGATCAGCTTTGAAGAGACAAGGAGCTTTTTTGAGGGTGCCAAAAAGGTCGTTTACACCGGCAGCCCCGTCAGAGGTGAGATACTGGATGCGGCAGAACAGCCCGGAAAGCCCCTTTTTGATAATGGCAAGCCGACAGTTCTCTGTTTCTGGGGTTCGGTAGGCGCACTTTATATGAACAAGAAGATGGAAGACTTCATTGCACTTGTGAATGAAGATAAGAGTTTCAACATCCTTCAGGCAGCGGGCAAGGCCAATTTTGAGTGGATGCCCCGCGAGCTTAAGGAAAAGGGCGTTGAGCTTGAGAATAACGAGAACATCCGTCTTGAAGAATATATCTACGATATGGCATCGGCTATGAACGGCTGTGATCTTGTCATCTGCCGTGCCGGAGCCAGCACATTGGCCGAGGTCTGTGCATGCGGCAAGCCTTCGCTGATCGTTCCTTCGCCTTATGTTGCCGACAACCATCAGGAAAAGAATGCCCGAGCCCTTGAGAGAGCCGGTGCTGCAGTTGTTGCCCTTGAGAAGGAAGTCGACGGCAAGGCACTCTTTGAAATGGCAAAGGAGCTCATTGCCGATGGCGAAAAGCTGGGTACAATGGGGGCCAATGCACGAAAGCTTGCAAACTTTGATGCTCTTGAAAGCATCTGGCAGGCCGTCTGTGATACTGTAAACGGAAAATAAAATCACCGTATTCTTCTTTTCTGCATAGAATGTTACAGCTATCTGTGTA
>JAFQVZ010000153.1 GCA_017407765.1 Clostridia bacterium
ATCTATAAGATTGACAGCGATATCGGCGACCGTTACGTATACTATCTTGATGATGAAATGAATCTTGATATTATTTTTAACAGAAATGCTGACGGCTGCGTTCAGAGCTGCTCGATGAGCTGCTCGAGATGTCTCGATATGATATGCACAAAGCAGTAATTCGGCAAATAAAAAACGGTACCCGATCGGGTACCGTTTTTCTGTGATTAAAGTGTGTTGGACGAGCCAAGAACATTTCTGATCTTATGAGCGACCATATCTCTCAGCGCATCTCTGCCCGGTGTCAGGAACTGACGGGGGTCAAAGTGAGAAGGATTCTCTACAAGGTGCTTTCTGACTGCAGCTGTCATGCAGATTCTGAGGTCAGAGTCGATGTTGATCTTGCAGACGGCCATCTTTGCAGCCTGGCGAAGCATTTCCTCGGGAATACCGATAGCATCAGGCATTGCACCGCCATACTGGTTGACCAACTTTACAAACTCCTGAGGAACCGAAGAAGCACCGTGAAGAACGATGGGGAAACCGTCGATGCGTCTCTGGATCTCTTCAAGAATATCAAAGCGCAATCTGGGCTTCTGGCCGGGCTTAAACTTGTAAGCGCCATGGCTTGTGCCGATAGCAATAGCCAGCGAGTCGACACCTGTCTTTGTGACAAACTCTTCTACCTGAGCGGGGTCTGTAAACTGAGCATCTTCAGCGCTGACATTAACATCATCTTCGATGCCGGCAAGCTTGCCCAGCTCGCCTTCAACAACAACGCCTCTTGCATGAGCATAGTCAACGACCTGCTTTGTCAGAGCGATATTGTCCTCAAAGCTGTACTTGGAACCATCGATCATGACCGAGGAGAAACCGCCGTCAATGCAGGACTTGCAGATTTCAAAGCTTTCGCCATGGTCAAGGTGAAGAGCAATGGGAAGGTCTGTCTCAAGAATAGCGGCCTCTACCAGCTTAACAAGATAGTTATGCTTGGCATACTTTCTTGCTCCAGCCGAGACCTGAAGGATAACGGGAGACTTTTCCTGCATAGCAGCTTCTGTGATGCCCTGGATGATCTCCATGTTGTTTACGTTAAAAGCACCAATGGCATATCCGCCCTTGTAGGCTTTTTCAAACATTTCTTTTGTGGTTACGAGTGGCATGTCTATTCCTCCAAACTTAAGCCGTATTACAATATTATTCTAACAGCATTTGATTCATTATTCAATCAAAACAATCATATTTTCCAAAAGGTCGAGATAAAGATTGTTTTTTGATCGGTGCTATGGTAAACTTTTATTGATAACTTCATTAAAAAATATCGGAGGTATTATAAATGGCTCTTAAAGGTGCATGTATCTTTGGCCAGTCTGGCGGCCCCACATCTGTCATCAATGCCAGCGCATACGGTGTTTTCAGCGAGGCTCTGAAGAATTCTAATATTACTCAGGTTCTTGGCGCAGCCCATGGTATCAAGGGTGTTCTTAATGATCAGCTCTTCGATATGTCTAAAGAAGATCCCCGCGAGCTCGAACTGCTCAAGAACACTCCTTCCTCGGCTCTTGGCTCCTGCCGCTATAAGCTGAAGGATCCTTCCGTCGACGATACAGATTATAAGCGTATTCTTGAGATCTTCAAGAAATACAATGTAAGATATTTCTTCTATAATGGCGGCAACGACTCGATGGATACCTGCAACAAGGTCTCCAAGTATCTGCTCAGCCAGGGTTATGAGTGCAACGTTATCGGTGTTCCCAAGACGATCGACAACGACCTTTTTGGAACAGACCACTGCCCCGGTTTTGGTTCGGCAGCTAAGTATATCGCAACAACCTGCGCCGAGATCTATCGTGATGCTACAGTTTATGACACAGGTGCTATCACAGTTATCGAGGCTATGGGCCGCAACGCAGGCTGGCTGACAGCTGCAGCTTCTCTGGCAGAGGTTTCCGGTTGTGGCCCTGACCTTATTTATCTCCCCGAGCTTCCTTTTGACCTTGAGGCTTTCCTTGCAAAGGTAAAGGCTGTTTATGAAGAAAAGGGCAACTGCGTTGTCGTTATTTCCGAAGGCATCAAGGACAAGGATGGTGTATTTATTGCTGAATATGCCAACAAGGATGCCAAGGCTGACGCATTTGGTCACAAGCAGATGGGCGGTTCTGCAGCTTACCTTGCAAATGCTGTTAAGGAAGCAACAGGCGCTAAGGTAAGAGCTATTGAGTATTCGCTCATGCAGCGCTGCGCCGCACATTGCGCTTCCAAGACCGACGTTGACGAGGCTGTTCTTATGGGCGCTGAAGCTGTAAGAGCTGCTACAAGCGGCATTACCGACAAGATGGTTGCTATCAAGCGTGCTGACAGCGAAGGCTATAAGGCTGAGATCCAGCTGCTTGACCTTACCGTTGTAGCAAACACAGAGAAAAAGTTCCCCCTCGAGTGGATCACTGAGGATGGCACAGGAATCAAGAAGGAATTCTTTGATTATGCCCTTCCCCTGATCGCCGGCGAAAATCCCTATGCATGGGAGCAGGGACTTCCTCGCTTTGCAAATCTCAAGAAGGTTCTTGCCGAGCCTCTTGCTGAATAAAGAATAAGTTTGGCTTACTGCGGCGCACTATCTGATCAGATGGTGCGCCGTATTTACTGGGAGGTAAAAATGCTTCTTGATAATAAAGGTTTTGATCTCTGGGCAGAGGGATATGACAAAAGTGTAGGTATAAGCGATGACAGTGGGACCTACCCTTTTGCAGGATACAAGGACCTTCTTTCGTATGTTTATAACACAGTACGCTCCGGAAACGGGAAATCGATCCTGGATATAGGCACCGGAACGGGGATTTTATCGGCAAAGCTTTATAATGACGGCTATTCCCTTACCTGCCTCGACTTTTCCGAAAAAATGCTCGGCATTGCCAAAGCTAAAATGCCGGATGCCTCTTTTATAAACCATGATTTTGCTTTTGGTCTTCCCCCTGCCTTAATGGACGCAAAGTTTGATTTTATTATTTCAACATATGCATTCCACCATCTGAACGACTCGCAAAAGATTTCATTTATAAACGACCTTAAGAAAATCCTGGCTCCCGGCGGTATCATTGTAATTGGTGACATTGCATTTTCCAGTAAGGATGAGCTTGAAAAATGCAAAGCAGCAAGCGGAACAAGCTGGGATCATGATGAGTTCTATATAACTGCCGATGAGTTTTGCAAAAACATATCTGGAATCTGCTTTAAAAAAATCAGCTTCTGCAGCGGCGTATTTATTATTAAGTAAAAAAAGGCTGACACAAGCGTGTCAGCCTTTTAATTATTCATCTTTATCAAAACATGCTCTTATTGCATCTTTTATATCAGATACCGGAATGAGCTTTATCCCTTCCGGAGCCTTGAGGTTTTCAGCCGAAGCCTTGGGCAGAATACAATATCTGAATCCAAGCCTTGCAAGTTCGTTTATACGCTGAGAGGCATTGCTGACAGCTCTCATCTCGCCTGCCAGACCTACCTCGCCAAAAACAGCAAGATCATGGCGTATGGGTCTGTCAAGATAGCTGGATGCTATAGCCAGCATCACGCCAAGATCAACAGCCGGCTCGTCGAGGCTAAGTCCCCCTACGACATTGATATATGCATCATAAGCTCCAAGCATAAAACCTGCTCTTTTCTCGAGGATCGCCAACAGAAGTACAGCCCTGTTATAGTCAAGGCCCGCAGAAGTTCTTCTGGCCGATCCGTAAACCGACTTGGTGACAAGTCCCTGTATTTCTGATAAAATCGGCCTTGTTCCCTCGATAGTTGCAACAACACAGCTTCCGCTTGTATTGATCGGCCTGCCGGAGAGAAGCGCTGCAGAGGGGTTGGGCACATCAATCAGCCCATCAGCTGTCATTTCAAACAAACCGATCTCATTCGTAGATCCAAAACGGTTCTTGGAAGCCCTCAGCATCCTATATGAATTGTGCTTTTCGCCTTCAAAGCTTAAAACAGTGTCTACCATATGCTCAAGTATTTTAGGTCCGGCTATATTACCGTCCTTATTGATATGGCCCACAAGAACTATAGACACTCCGCTGCCTTTTGCATACTGCATAAGCTTCATCGTACATTCGCGAACCTGACTGATACTGCCGGGTGCCGAACTGTTCTGCGGATCATACATTGTCTGGATAGAGTCAATAAAAATATATTCGGGCGACAGTTTGTCCGCATGAACGAGTATGTCATCAAGATTTGTTTCCGAAAGAACATACAGGTTTTCTCTGTCAATACCAAGTCTTGACGCACGCATCTTTATCTGCGAAAGCGATTCCTCGCCTGTCACATACATTACCGCGTGATCTTTACATAGATTCTGACACGTTTGCAGCAGAAGCGTAGATTTACCTATTCCCGGTTCTCCGCTTATCAGTACAAGAGAGCCACGAACCACGCCTCCGCCAAGGACACGGTCGAGCTCAGGAATCTGAGTCATTACCCGCTCTTCATCTCCGCTGGTTATCTCAGAAAGACGCATGGGACGCGAAGTTTTTTTATTCAAAGAAGGCAGATCGAGGCTGCGATCATTTTCAGCCTTAATAACCTCTTCTGCCATCGTGTTCCATGCGCCGCATGAAGGGCATTTTCCCATCCATTTGGGTGAATCATAACCGCACTCGGTGCAAACATACGCTGTTTTCTTTTTAGGTGGCATATTTATTTTCACTCATTTCAAGGTAATCTATATATCCGTCGAATATTGCCAAAACAATTTTGGTCCTGTAATCACTCTGTGAAAGAAGACGCGCCTCTTCATTATTGGAAAGAAACCCACACTCAATTGTTACTGCAGGGGATTCTATATTCTTCATCAGATAAATATCATCAGATGCAAGCTTAGCCCGTCGCTTGTTATCAGGGTCAAGAACCTTAAAAGCTTTCTGAATAAATGTGGCCAGATCAGAGGAATCTTCATTATTCGGTGAGTAAAACACCTGTGCGCCATGATACTTTTCCTGCTCAAACTTATTGAGATGGATACTCAAAAAATCGCATTCAGGATTATCTTCAGCAATCCTAAGCCTTGCCTTAAGATCTGCAGACTTATTTTCTCTGATGGTTTTATCCGGTGAAAAATCCAATGATTCATCATTATCCCGAGTCAAAACGGAAGTAACACCGATAAAACTCATCATATCACGCAGCTTAAGCGAAATATCAAGATTAAGCGGTGCCTCACACATACCATTGATACTCTCGGCTCCTCCGTCTGCCCCGCCGTGCCCTGCATCAATTATTAATGCAGGCTTTATAATATAGGATATCATCACATCTTCTGAATCAGATGCTTTATATACTGATAATATGATTATAGCCAAGAGCAATGCAAAAGTCAAAACCATAGTACATATAAGATGTGTACGTTTCAGTATAAGCACTTTCATATATTCACCTTGCATTTGCAATTACTCCACCGGAAATCAGCCCAAGCAATAATGCTATTACTAAAAAAGGGGCATCGCCAGGAACAAACGTGCTTTGAAACAAAACCGTTCCAATTAACCAAAGCATAAGCTCCATACATATCAGAATAGCTAAAGAATACTGCATTATTTTCCCCCTTCGGCCCGTTGCAATTGACGCAGAGGCTCCGCCGATAAAGCACGAGACAGCTGTAAATATAATAATGCCTTCAACCGGAACGACCCCTGAAATAATTAGACCGGAAAAAACAAGACATAAGACAGCTATAACTGTAACGCCCACGGCAGCTGCCCAAATAATTGATCTAAGGCCGGTCAGAACTCTCGCGGCGACTCCGCCG
>JAFQVZ010000154.1 GCA_017407765.1 Clostridia bacterium
CGGCGCGGTAGGCTGGGCCCTTCAGGTAACATACACTTCTATGGTGGGCGACAAGATGCCCCCTTCGCTGCTGTCTTTTCTGACCTTCGGCACGCTGGCTGCCTGCGGTCTGGTGCACTGCCTGCTGACGGGAGCGCTGGCCGAAACAACGGCGGCTCAGATCAGCGGTTCGGCCCAGGCCATCGTCCTTGCGGCAATATTCCCCACTATAGTTGCTAACCTTGTTCAGGTCATCGCCCAGCCCAAGGTCGATGCCAATAAGGCTACAGTAATATATACTCTCGAGGCGGTGTTTGCCACCATCTTCTCGATCATCCTCGGCCTTGAGGAGCTTACCCTGTCGGTTGTTTTCGGCGGAGGCATTATCATGGCCGGCGTTTTAGTGGCACAGTTAGGAGGTAAAAAAGAAAATGTTTGATAATAAAGCGATTTTTGATATGCTCGACGGCCTCGGCATCGAGTATAAGCTGGCCCAGCACGAAGATGTTCACACAATGGAAGATCTTATCCCCATCGAAGAAGAGCTGGGCGCCAAGTTCTTTCGCAATCTGTTCCTCACCAACCGTCAGAAGACCATGTTCTATCTGATGCTCATCATCGGCGACAAGCCCTTCAGAACATCTGAGGTCTCGAAGAAGCTGGGCGTTGCCCGCCTGTCCTTCGGCAGCTATGAGGTGCTTGAAGAGAAGCTGGGCGTTCATCCCGGCGCAGTTAACCCCCTGAGCCTGATGTTCGACAAGGAGAAGGAGATCATGCTGGTTGCCGACAAGGAGATCCTCGAGAGCAGCCATGTCTGCATGCATCCCGGCTCCAACGGCCAGAGCATTATGATGAAGACATCCGACCTGTTTGAAAAGGTGCTGCCCCACATGGGCATCACCCCCACATGGATCGAGGTAACCGGCGAGGCGTAAGCTATGAGCTTTTTCAAAACGGTACATCAGATCGTGCGCAACATCCCCACGGGCCGCGTTATGAGCTTTGGTGATATCGCAGGGCTTATGGGCGAGCCGAGAAAGGCACGTTTTGTGGGCTTTGCCATGCGCGCCTGTCCTTACGAATATCCCTGGCACAGGGTGGTCAAGGCCGACGGCAGCCTTGTTATCGGCGAGCACCAGCGTGTGATGCTTGAGCACGAGGGGGTCCCCTTTGATGCCGACGGCAGGGTGGATATGGATAAATGCAAGGTCTATCCGGCCGAGATGCATCTTATGATGCAGAGCGCCGGGGAGGAGATCATATTCTGATAAAACAAAAAGTCATCCACAATCTGTGGATGACTTTTTGTTGCTTAGGAGAAGTTGGAGGATATTGATTCAATAAGTTTTAAGTATAAACCGCTCTCTAGTGTAGAGTACCATCCTCTGCCGCTTTCGGAGTTCAAAGAATCTTTTCCGTTAAAAGTCTGAGCATAGGATAAATGATTTTCTGCTGCAATTTCAGATAAATCGATTCGCCAAATCATAAGAGTTGGCTTATTAGTACGTTCTTGTTTTATAGGATATTGACTCCAAGA
>JAFQVZ010000155.1 GCA_017407765.1 Clostridia bacterium
CGAATACCTCTGGTATTTTCTTTATGAAAGAATTGGACTATATAGCCCGTATATTATGATTATGGGAAACGGATGTGGATAGATGGATTTATCGGTATGACGATAGGCGAAAAACGTTTTTACACATGACGATGATGGAAACGGCTTGCGCCTCACTCCAGAATATCTTCAATAATATAAACTGATCTTCGATCATCCTATGTTATTTTCATGCAGCATTATAGTTCATCTGCACCTGAACCGATCTCCGCTTCCCCTTATCCTGCCGCATCCATGACCTCCGGCCCGGGCCGAAGGCCGTTTTTCTACTCGATCGCCTCAAGATAGTTTTCAAAGACGGTGGAAAAGCTGTCATTCACATCGAAGGGAGCCTCATAGGCCACCTCCGAGTTGACCATGCAGCGGTCCAGCTGCGCGCTCACCTCATCGGACTTACGGTTAAGCTCCGAAAGATGGCTGCGCATCTTGTTGCGGTCGAAATTGATGGTGGTGACACGCTTGGCATCACAGCGGTAGGACACCTGATTGCCCTCGGCATTAAAGCGATAACCGATGCCGCCTCCCGGCATCAGCTGCTCCGAGCTGCGAAGGTCAACCATTCTGCGAAGAACAGAGGCTATATTCTGTCGCTTGCCATTGAGCGATACTTCGTTGTCCATGTCGATAGGCAGCGCAGCCTTTGCATCATGGATGCCTTTGGCAAGCTTTTCATGCTCGTCCAGCAGGTACAGCATAAAAGACACAACTTCATTTATACGGTCGGCATATTCGCTGGGGGCAATGTCGACAGTAACTTCATTTTCAAGCTCAGGCATGATCTTCTTGTGAAAGACAGTTGTCTGAGTTTTTGTAATATTGCGGTCCTGCAAAAGGATGCTCTGCGCCTCATTCATCAGCGCCTGCAGCTTATTCTGAAAACGAAATGCTTCTTTAAGATTCATGGTATCACTCCTTGTTATTTATTATGTCTATATCATATAACTCGGAGAGCAATATGTCATTGAACCGCTGGTTCAATGACATAGGGTCAGCGGTATATGCTCTCATATCAAAAATAAAGCCGTCTGAGCTCAGGTTCAGACGACTTTATCATTGATTTGTTCATCTGCCCCAAGATATGTATGGCTCGCAAGTTCGCCCCTTTCCATAATGTTATGCAACACAAATAATTCGCTTTGACATATCAACCAAACTTTTCTATTTCTTCTAAAATTATCTTTACCCCCTTCATTTATCTTGGTATTATATTAATATAGCAAATAACCCTATATCAAATATAAGGAGGCAGACCCATATGACAAACAGGCAGGAACTTCTGGTAAAGAATGTAGACACTCACAAACAGCTTATCCTCGATGCTGAAAGATGGCTATGGGCTCATCCTCAGACGGGCTTCACCGAATGGCAGGCAAACGAATACCTGACAGAGAAGTTCGAAGCTCTTGGCTATGAGCTCCATCAGGCAGGCAATATCCCCGGATTCTGGACCGATCTGGACACCGGAAAGCCCGGCCCCAAGCTGGTCATATTCGGTGAGCTTGATGCTCTTGATATCGCCAATCATCCCGAATCGGTCAATGGTATGACACATTGCTGTGCCCATCACGCTCAGGGTGCCGCCCTGCTCGGTCTGGCTGCTGCGCTCAAAGAACCCGGTGCTCTTGATGGCCTTTGCGGCTCGATCAGACTGATCGCTGTTCCCGCCGAAGAAATGATCCAGCTGGCATTCCGTGAAGAACTCCGTCAACAGGGCATTATCAAGTACAACGGCGGCAAGGTAGAGTTCATGTACCGCGGCTTCCTCGATGACTGCGATATTGCTCTCATGGTACACGGCATCACCGAAAGCTATAACTTTATGTCCAATATCGGCAGCAACGGCTGTATGGCCAAGACAATCAAGTTCAAGGGCAAGAGCTCTCATGCCGGCGGCGCGCCCCATCTGGGAATCAATGCTCAGTATGCTGCACACCTCGGCCTTCAGGCTGTCAACGATCTCAGAGAAACCTTCCAGGAGAAGGACTATATCCGTTTCCATCCTATCCTGAAGGGTGTCAACTGTGCAGTTAATATCATTCCCGACGAAATGAAGATCGAATCTTATGTCCGCGGCTCCACTCTCGAAGTCATCAAGCGTGAGAACAGGAAGGTAAACCGCGCACTCACCGGTGCCGCTCTTGCTATGGGTGCAGGTGTAGAACTCTGCGACCGACCCGGATACTCTCCCGAGATCCATGATGTAACATACATGAAGCTCGTCGAAAAATGCTGTAATGAACTTGTCAACGGTGAAGAAGTTTTCTTCGACTATACCGAATGGGGCACCGGCTCCTCTGACTTCGGTGATGTAACCTGTGTCATGCCCGGCATGCAGTTCCACAGCGGCGGCGGAAGAGGCACAATGCACGGAATCGACTTTGAGATCACAGATCCTTACCAGATGTGCGGCAATTCTGCAAAAGTTCAGTTGTTTATCATCGACGAACTTCTGAAGAATGACGCAGCTACTGCCAAGGAGATCATCGCCAATTATAAGGCTCCCTATTCCTCCATCAAGGAATATCTCAAGGCCGTTGACGAGATCATGCTCGATAAGGATGCCGTTACATACGACGAAAACGGCAACGCAAAGGTAGATTTCCAGAATATCTAAGCACTAAAATGCGTGACGTTTTCGTCAGCGCCGCCGGCAAGAATGGCGGCGACCGATTTTGACGGATTTATTCCGGCAAAATCTATTAAATCATTGGGGCCCCTGCAAAACTCAGTTTTGCGGGGAACGAAAACGGCAATGCAAAGGTAGATTTCCAGAATATCTGATATAAACTCCATATACAAGCTCACCGCAAGGAGGAGTCCTGAATGAAAAATCTTGACCCTATTGAACAGAGGATATGCGACAATATCGAAGCGCATAAGGATGAAATCATCGAACTTGGCCGTGATATTTACTATCATGCAGAACCGGGTTGGTTTGAACATCGCACAGCCGATGTGATGTCTGATGTATTTAAGAAAATGGGCATGCACACCGTTGAGAACATTGCAACTACAGGTATTAAGGGATATTTAAAGCCTCCACGCCAGGCCGGTCCTACTGTAGCACTTATGGGCGAACTCGATGCCGTCATTTACGAAGGCCATCCGGATGCAAACCCTGAGAATGGTGCTGCTCATATATGTGGTCACCACGGCCAGATCGCAGCCGTTTTGGGCGCCGCCTTTGGCCTTAATGACCCTGATGTAAAGGCTGCACTTGACGGTAACGTAGTCTTCCTCGGTGTCCCCTGTGAAGAAGGCGCATCTCCCGATATCATAAGCAAACTGGTCTCTGAAGGAAAGATCCAGTTTCCCAGTGGCAAGAGCGAACTTATTAGAATCGGTGCATTTGACGATATAGACATCACACTCGGCCATCATCTCCTCCCGGAACAGAGAATCGTTCGTCACAACGGCACCAATAATGGCTGTGTAACCAAGCTGGTCACCTTCCATGGTAAAGCCTGCCACGGCGCCTCTCCCTTTCTCGGTATCGATGCAATGTCGGCAATGTCGATCGCTATGCATGCTCTGGATGCTCAGCGTGAGACCTTCAGAGAGGCTGACGGCGTAAGGATCCACGGCTTCATAGTAGAAAACGGCAAAGCGGCCAATGTTGTTGCTGAGCGTGTAGTTCTCAACTATATTGTCCGCGCAGCATCCAATGAGGCCCTCCAGGATGCCAGTGCAAAGTTCGACAGAGCCATGCGTGCCGGCGCAGTTGCTATGGGTTGTGGTCTCACGATCCAAACAGACTGCAAAACAATGAATAATCTGTCATATACCCTTGATCAGTGCAGATGCATTGACGAGACCCTGGCTCAGATCGAAGAGTACCCCACTGCCCATCTTCCCGCAACCAATCACAGATACGGCTCAAATGACTTTGGTGATGTCCAGCACATCATGCCCGCAATGCGCTTTACGACCGGTGGTGTGAAGAATGACCTTCATACTAAGGACATGCAGATGGAAGACGAATACCTGGCATATAATCAAATTCATTTTTTGCGAACAGCTCCAACGACCTACACATTGTGAGATTAGTTGCAAACACAAAGTCAGCATCCATCTCTTTATGCTCACCGCTGAAAATACCATAAGAAACAGCACTGCCAAAAACATCCGCAAAGGTTTCGAGGGATTTCTTGAGAATCGATCCCTCGTGGACAATATACAGAAGCCGTTTTGGATTGAAGTTCAGCGCATCAAATGCCGCAAGATATGTTTTACCGCTACCTGCAGCCGCAACAACAAGTGCTCTATTCGTGCCAACAGCACGATAACGGTTAAGTTCCTTCTATGCTTTGCGCTGCATGAAGTTTGGCTTGATATTGCTGACAGAGAAATCATAATCCATATCCCAACGCTCAATAGCAAAATTAAGTTTTGTGGAATAGAGATTAATAATGTCCTGATTCAGCACATGCGTGGCATTCCATAGCTCATCAAACTCAGCCCTTGC
>JAFQVZ010000016.1 GCA_017407765.1 Clostridia bacterium
ATCTTTGCGGCATCTCTGACGCCGATCTGACTAAGCTCAATCCTTGTGCGGAAGACCGAGGCGAGATCCTTGACAAGGTCGCGGAAGTCAACTCGGCCGTCGGCGCTGAAATAGAAGAGGATCTTGCTGTGGTCAAAGGTGTATTCCACCGACACCAGCTTCATGGCAAGAGAATGCTTGCGGATCTTCTGTTCGCAGATGGCAAAGGCCTCTTTTTCAAGGCGCTCGTTTTCCTTGATGGTTGCAAGGTCTTCGTCGGTCGCAACTCGGATGACCTTTTTAAGGGGCTGGACGATAGTGCTGTCGTCCACGGTGCGGTTGGGGATGACCGTCTCGCCGCACTCGATTCCGCGGGAGGTCTCTACGATAACGCGTGTTCCGTAGATAGTCTCGATCCCGGCGGGGTCAAAATAATATATCTTGCCGACTTTTTTAAATCGGACTCCGATTATTTCTGTCATAATAACTCCTGTAGGGTTGTGCCGCAGAGAGCTGCAAGCTGGCTCGAAAGAGCAAACACCGATGCGTTGTTGTCGGTGAGCTTGTCTCGCTGCTGCTGTATATAATCATAAACGGCAGAATAAGCACGGGCCTTTTCGGGCCTTGCGAGGGAGGCCTTGATAAGGGCCGCCGTGACCTCGCTGCAGAAATCGCCGTATTCGTTTCTCGTTAATGCGGAAGCTGCAAGGCAGACCTCCATGATCGAGAGGGGAGAGCCTCCAAGTGAGGCCGTAAACTGTGATGCCAGCTTTGCCGGCTTGGGAACGCCCTTTTCGAGAGAGAGGAGGGCGCGTCCGATGTTTCCGCCGCAGTTTTCGGCGGCTGCCGCGATCTCGGCAGAAGACGGGGCCTTGCCTTCGAAGGTCATGCCCGAAATAAAGGCCGACACCTCATAGGGGGAAATGGGCTCCATGGTATAGATCCTGCAGCGCGAGCGCACCGTCTGAAGCAGCGCGGCTGCGTTTTCGGCCAACAGGATAAAGACCGACGAGAGGGGCTCTTCAAGCACCTTGAGCAGGGCATTCTGAGACTCCTGATTCATCAGGTCGGCACGGTTGATGATAAAAACCTTGAAAGGGCTCTGCGAAGGCGCAACAAAGCTCTGCATACGGAGCTCGCGGATATCCTTTACCTTGATGTTATCGCCGTTTTCGTTAAAAAAGACGATGTCGGGATGAGATCCGGCAGCTGCCTGGATGCAGGAGGGGCAAATGCCGCAGGGGCGGCCGCTGTCAGCCCTGCATAAAAGAGCTGCGGCAGCGTATGCCGCCGCAGCTTTCTTTCCTGATCCGGTTGCTCCGTCAAAAATGACGGCCGAGCCTAAAGCATGAGCCTGAGCCGCCTCTTTGATGTGGCGGTTGCCTAAAAGATCAAACCTTTTCAAAACGCTCGATGGGCAGAACGAAAATCGTCGCGCCGCCAACGATTACCTCGATGGGCATCGTGGGGTAGAAACTGAGGCCGGGCTCAGCTGTAGGAGCGATCATCTGCTTGCGGCTGTGAGAGTTCTCCTTGATGATGGCAAGAGCTTCATCGAGACGGTCATCATCTACACCGGACATGATGGTGACGTTGCCGGTACGAAGGAAACCACCCTGTGTTGCCAGCTTTGTGATAGAGAACTTGTTCTTCATCAGGTTGCGGATAACAATGGGAGCATCTTCGGCATTAAGAATAGCCATGATCATTTTCATAATTCGTTCCTCCTTTTTCATATTATAAATGAATACTGTTCAATAATTGAAAACAGAACAAAAACAAAGTGTAA
>JAFQVZ010000156.1 GCA_017407765.1 Clostridia bacterium
ACAGTGGCCTCAACAGTAGTGACGTTGAGCTTCTGTCCGTCGGGAGTAACGCCCTCGGTGAGGGGTGTCATTGCCTTGGCGAGAGGGCTGTATTTGCGGAACTGGATGGTTCTGCCGCCATTTTTGGGAATGGGATGCTTCTGTCCGAACTGGTCGTGCACCAGCTTGGGCACAGCATTATCAATGAGATAATCGCTGTAAAAGGTCCTCATTTCGGCCGAAAGGCCTTCTGTTGTGTTGATATAACTGCTCATTCACACACTCCTTTATAAAATAAAATCAAAGTCTGATCTCTTCGCCCCTGAGAACACGCTTAACGATGTCCTCACGGTCGCTTTTGCTCATGCTCTCGCTGGCCACCGTGAAGGGCGAGGACTTGGATGCGGCAATGCCGTTCTCTCTGACCCTTGCCGACGATGCGGCCAGCTTGTCCATAAGTGCCTTTTCCGCGTTTGCCGCGATATATTCCCTGATCTCATCAAGGTTTGCCGCTTCAAATGCCTCGCGGAAGCTCAGGCCCGCCTTGATAAGGGCACGCAGCTGAGGCTTCTGAAGGGAAGCCTTCACATCAATGCCGGGATAATCCTTGAGGATGCCCTCCAGCTCCTGCTGCCAGCTCTCGGCCTGATGCGATGCACGCATTCCGGCCCTTTCCGAATAACCGGGGCGCTTATATGCCCTTTCATATCTTTCGTTCAACTGTTTTTTCCTCCTTATTATTCAAGTTGTTTATAATATGTGCCCTCACCTTTTCCTTGCCTTCAAAATCCATCAGCTCAAGGGCGCCGAGGGCCTGCTGCGCCAGCTCGGGCTTGAAAAACCCGAGGCGATAGAGCTCCTTTGCCAGCTCGTTCTGGCTAACGCGGGCAAAGGGATTTTTGCGCTGAGCCGTGATTCGGATGTCGAAGACGGGCCTTCTGCCCTTTTCGGTGCCGCCATAGCTTACAAAGCTGTCGCCGCTGCCGGCGATCCTGAAGGTTCGGCCGGAGTCATAGAACTGGCGGATCAGCTCAAGCACCATCGAACACACCGAAGAATATGCCCTGTATGCCGCCGCGATCATATCGCGCGAGGTCTTGTTGCCGGCCTCCTGCAGCGCCGAGATGGCCGAGGCCGCCGTAACGCCCGAGTTCGTGCTTCCGGCCGAGAAATCGCGGTTGGATGCCGTCTCCTTAAGCTCCTCTATCTTGAGCTGCTGCACCTTGAGATAGGTGTCGGCAAGAGGATATGGAGTGATGGGCCTCAGCCTCTCCTCGCTGATGCTGCCCTCGACATGTACGATGGGGCGTGACCAGTCCAGGAACTCCTCCTCGTTGACCCCCGCGGCACGTCCGGCAAAATATCGGGGACGCGATGCCATCATGGACGCCTCAAGGATGTTTTTGCCCAGCCTGTCGATATATTCCTGGGGCTGCTTGGTGACGGCGATATAGCCGAAGCCGACGGGGCTTCCCTCAATCGGGAACAGCGTGTCGAACACGATGGGATAAAGGCCGTGCTCATACCATCCGGTGGCTGCGAACAGAGGGTCGTATTCGCTGCTGTACAGCACCTGGTGCCCCGCGAACTTGCACAGATGCACCCTGCCCTCCTTTTTGTAGTACCAGTCGACCACCGTCACCTTGTCCTCCTGCGACACCCTTGTGTGGGTCAGCACATCTATGATGTCGCCGGTGCCGTCGCCCAGCTCGGGAAAGGCCTCTTTAAGCAGATCTCTGTCCCATTTGTGGGCGATGAAGAGGTTGCGGCTCTGCTGGATATCGCAGATGCCCGGCTCCCAGAAGATGTTGAGAAGGTCGATGGCGGCAATGTCGATGTCGCCCGCCCCCTTTTCAAGGTCGCGGTTCCAAAAGACTCCGTAGGCCGCTGTGCCGTGCTTGAGCTTATACCACCAGTTGTCGCTGTAGGTCTTTTCAAAGCCGCTTCGCTCCATGACGGCCGGGATGATGCGGCTCATAAGCTCGGCATCCGCGGCATCATTGGGTTCACGGGGCAGCACAGCCGGCTCGGGAAAGTTGTCCATGGCATCGGCGTGCTTATTCGTAAGGTTGTTGAACAGCCATGCCGAGGCCGGCGCTCCGCCCTCATCTCTGCCCATCACCTCCCAGTGCCTCAGCTGCCACCAGAGCTCTTCCTCCCTGATTCGGCTTTCAAGGGGCGCCTTCGCCGCGCGGTACTCCCGCAGGCAGCTGATGGCATATTCAAGGCGCTCCCTTGGGAACTTGTTGTTTTTCACACATTCACTCCTTTATGTCTGTTTTAGTCGCATCACCTGAAATCGCTGCTTTCATATCTGCCATAATCGAGGGGCCCCTCGCTTACCGGAGGTTTTATGGGTCTCACCGGCGGCGAGATGGGGCTGTCCATCATCACATAGCGGCACTCGTCATAGATATGATCCTCGCCCGAGGTATCCACATCCTCGACATCAGCGCTGTCGTATATAAGCGAGGGCAGCGTGCGTATGAAATGCCTGCAGGTCGAAAAGACCTGAAGCATGGGTATCCCCTCCGTATCAAAGGCAAGACGGTGATGCATCTGCATCTTTCCTGCAATGCGGCTGTTGTCGCCCCTGTCGAAATACACCCCTCTGCGCTCCATCATCGCGGCCACGCTCTCGCCGCGGCTCTCGTCGAAGATAGATGGGTCGGCGATGCCTCTGATGCGCTTGCCGCAAAGGTTGGGGTCGTCCTTTTCGATGCGCGCTATCTCGGCGGCGATGCGCCCCGGCTCCCACCGCACGCCCTCGTTGGGGTTTCCGGTGCAGCCGTAAAGCTCGCGTATGCGGTAGGCTCTGCCGTCGTGGTCGACGGCATACCATCCCACCGAAAAGGGCCTGGTATAGCCAAAGTCGAAGCCGCGATAGATGCTCCAGCTCGAGGGCACCACAAAGGGGTCGACAACATGGCTCCACTTTCTGGTGCGGTAGCCCGAGGGGTCGTTGCGCCACTCGGTGAACACCTGGCCCGAAAAGCTGTCCCAGTCGCCGTAAAGCAGGGCCTTCTTATCGGCCTCGGGCAGCAGCGCCAGCCTCATGGCATACTGAGGGTCGTTTTCCAGCAGGATGCGGTTGTCAAACACCGTCGAGGGAACGAACACCCTGCTCTGCTGACCCTCCACCGCCTTTCCGTCGGGCCCGTTTATAAGGCCCTTTTCGGTTATCCTCGTCATGGGCGGAGCCGCCGAGATAAATCTCTGCTTGACCCATCCGTGACCCTGTCCGCCGGGGTTGGCGCTGGCCCTTATATAGCATCTCGAGCCGGGCCCGCCGGGGCGGCAGCGGGAGAACATATAGCTGTATTCCTCCCATGTGAACTGGGTCAGCTCGTCGAAGGCGATATAGTCAAAGCGCTTGCCCTGATAATTGATCCTGTCGGACGTGTGCTGCATTGAACCGAAATATATCTTGGCTCCCGAGGGGAACTGCCAGAAATGACGGCTCTGGTTATACACAGCCTGTGGGCAGGCTGCCTTGTAAAGCTCAAGGCTGCGGTCCACCAGCTGCGACAGCTGCGGATAGGTCTTTCGCAGTATGAGGCCCCGGTAATGGGGCAGCTTTATCTGCCTGAGCCCCTCGGCCAGCAGAGCGTCGCTTTTGCCTCCGCCGGCCGCTCCGCCGTAAAGGGCCTCGAACTCGGTTCGCTCCATAAACTCCCTCTGTCTCGGCTGAGGCGACCAGAATACCCTGCTCACTGCACCGCAGCCGGCAGGATCACCAGCCCTCCGGCCTCCTCATCCTCTCCGCCTGTATTCCCGTCCAGCTCCTTTCTCAGCTCAACAAGGCCCTCCAGCAGCTTGAGCACGTCCAGCATGCTCTTGACGTCATACTTTTCGAGGATCATCTCGCGAAGCTCACCCTCGCCCTTCTTTTCGGCGACGATATACCTCCTGAACTGATCCTTGTCCTTAAGAGCTCCAAGCACTGCCCCTGCCAGCAGGTCGCAGGCCCTGCGCTCCTTCTTAAAGGTCTCCTTCTCTGTCTTCATCAGCCTCCCTTTCTTCGGCTTCCACATGCTCTGCAAATCCGATATCAAAACATCGGCCGCAGCCGTCGCACAGGCCGCCTCTAATACATCTGAGCCCCATTGACCACCTTCTCCTTTCCGCAGATTTCCGCATTCCGCTCTTTCTGTCCCGAAGAATGGACAGAAAAAGTGCTATAATGAAGATATTGATAGCATTTTTCAAAAAATACGAAGTTAAGTATCTTTAACACTTGACGCATGCTTCGAGTATGTTGTATACTAAAGTTACCATCTCTTTTTGACGAAGCATTTACTTCGCAGTTCCGAATTGCATACTCAATATATCATGCCTTTCCGAAGTAGTCAAGTATTTTTGCTTCATTTTTCCTTAGTCTTTTAATATTTGTGAAAGGTGAACAAAATCATGTATGAGATTTTTGCTAAATTGATGGCCGACAGGGGTCTCACCTCCTATCGCGTTGCCATGGACACCGGCGTATCACAGGCTACTCTCAGCGACTGGAAGCGCGGCCGCAGCACGCCCAAGCTGCCCAAGCTGCAGAAGCTGGCCGACTATTTCGGCGTTTCCATCGAGTATCTCATGGGCACAGCCGCCAGAAGCGAGGGCGTAAACACAGCTCCTCCCACCGACGACGAGCTCAAGTTTGCCCTGTTTGGCGACCGTCAGATCGACGACGAGATCCTCGAGGAGGTCAAGGCCTTTGCGAGATTCACACAGGAGAGAAGAAGAGCTAAGAAATGACGATTATCGATGAACTTTATGCTCTCGCCGACCGTGAGGATATCCCGGTCTACTGTTTCGAGCTTCCAAAGGCACGCTGCCTTTCCTATATGGACAGCGAGGGCAATTGTTCCATCGGCATCGACCCTATGTATATAGAAAGCTATGCCGAAGAGGCCGAGCTGCTGGCCCACGAGCTGGGCCATTGCATGACGGGCAGCTTCTACAATGCCCAATCGCCCCTTGATGTAAGGCAGAAGCACGAGAATCACGCCGACCTGTGGATGGTCAGCCGTCTTGCCCCGGCCAGTCGTATATCACGGCTGATGAAGGAGGGGCAGTGCGAGAGCTGGCAGCTGGCCGAGTCCCTTGGCGTGACTCAGCATGTTGTTGAAAAGGCGCTGAGCCTTTATGCGGCAAAAGGAATGCTTTAAACGCAAAAATGCCACCCATAACGGGTGGCATTTTATTTTATTCGGTTTTATCAGTCGTCTTCCATCTCGATCACATCAGAGAAGAACATTGCAAGGTCGTCCCATGTGTCGATTGCCTCAAGGCTGTCGTGGCCGATCCTCGACGGCACCCCGTCGGGCGCGAGGATGACCCTGTCGCCATCGGCGCCTTTGGCAAAGACGATGCCCTCGAATCTTTCATCCATCAGCTCTTCCTTTTCCATATCGCTGACGAACTCGGCAGTTTCCTTCTGCGCCTCGGCATAGCTCAGGAAGGTATATTCGCTGTTTATCCGGCCGCCGTCGGCAACGAGATAATAAGGCATGAGGGGGGCATAGGGAGCCTGGGCAAGGCCTTCGGCCACTGCCTTTTTCATCTGCTTGCCGTAATCGTCTTTGTTATCCCGCTTGGCTTTGCGAAGCAT
>JAFQVZ010000157.1 GCA_017407765.1 Clostridia bacterium
CGAATCTCTTCGCACAGACTGCCGAGTTCCTCCATATCCTTTATCTCTGCCATCCTGAGCTTGAAGGGCTTAACTCCCGAGAAAAGGCCAAGATACCAAAGTCCGTGCTTGCGGAACTCCAGCATAGCTTTCATCTCGCCCTTATAGCCGCACATAAGCTCGGCATGGTGCATTATAGTATCAATGATCTCGCCTGCATGGCGCTGCCTGATGGGGCGGCCGCCCTCAAGATTTAAACAGTCCTCAAAAATAAAGGGGTTGCCCTCGGCTCCACGGGCGATCATAACATAATCGGCCCCGGTTTCACTGAGGATATCAAGGCACTTCCGGCCGCTGAGCGCATCACCCGAGGCGATGACCGGCACCGAAACGGCCTTTTTGACTTCGCTTATGGCATTTCGGTCAGACTCGCCCGAATACATCTGCGAACGAGTTCTGCCATGAACGGCAAGAGCGCTTACGCCGGCCTGCTCGGCCATTTTTGCAAAGTCGACACATGTGAAGCTGCCTGCCTCAAAGCCTCGGCGGAACTTTACGGTAACGGGAACCTCCACGGCCGCCTTTACCGCCTTTATTATAGCCTCGGCCTTTTTAGGGTCTCGCATCAGAGCGCTGCCCTCGCCGTTGCCCACGATCTTGTGCACAGGGCATCCCATATTGATGTCAACTCCCTCGGCTCCCGAGATCTCAAGAGCAAGACGTGCGCCCTCAGCCATAACATCGGGCTCCGACCCGAATATCTGAACAAAACATGGTTTTCGTTTTTGCGGAAGCGCCAGCATAGAGGCGCTCTTCTGATCTTTGTAGGTCAGAGCCTTTGCACTGACCATTTCTGTATAGGTCAGAGCCGCGCCGTATTCCTCGCACACTGTGCGGAAGGGAGGGTCGGTGACTCCGGCCATGGGAGCAAGGAAAAACCTGCTCTCTACCTCTGTATTGCAGAACTTCATCGTTTTACAGACTCCTTTACTGCCGCCATTCTGTTTTGGAGAAACTCCAGCGAGAAGGGCAGGCCGTATTTATGAAGGCCGTGGGAGGCTGCCAGCTCTTCGGTGTAGTCGTCGAGCATATATACGCCAAAGCCACGGCTGCTGTTATTAAAATGGGTGACGACGCCGTGAAGGTCGGCCTCTTTGAAGCCGATAAACTCGCCCTCAGGCGAAAACTCCAGCTCGGCCCTGAGCATAGCCCCCAGCATCCTGTCCTGCTCGCGCTGATTGGAAACAAAGTTTCCCAGCGAATAAACACACAGAGCCTCGCCGCCATCGGGCTGGCTCAGCCACTGAGCAGGCTGGATGACGTGGGGATGGTGGCCTATTATCAAATCGACATCAAGGGATGCCAGCAAAGCCGCAAACTCCTGCTGCCCCTGCGAAGGCTGAGCCTGATATTCATTTCCCCAGTGCATCGAAACGGCCAGAAAGTCGCACTGAGGTCTTATCTCATTTACATCGGCTGTTATCTTATCGGTGCCGATACGGTCGATCATCCAGCTCTCACCTATTCCGGAATTAATGCCGTAGGTATAGGCCAGCAGGCCGATCTTTATTCCCTTTTTCTCGATAATCACAGGCTTTTCCGATGTTTCTTTGTCGGCATATCCGCCCGCGATGGCCTCGAAACCGGCATTATTCAAGGCCTCGACTGTTTTTATAAGGCCCGATGCACCTTTGTCTGCCATATGATTATTGGCAAGGGCGGCGGCATTGAAGCCGATATCGGCAATGGCGTTGGCCACCTCCTGAGGCGCGGCAAGGCTGGGGTAGGAGCCTACTTCGCCGTTCAGCGGGACCTCCTGATTTATAAAGGCGACATCACTGCCCTTGATATATGGCGCGATGGGGGCATAGATATGGCCGAAGTCATATCCTCCGCCGTCAAGCCGGCTGTCGAAAGACAGAGTGTTGTGAAGCAGATTATCACCCACCGCAGTAAAACTCAGAAATATATTTTCGGGCTCAGGCTCGGGAATGGGCTCTTCTTCCTCGGGAAGCTCTTCCAAAGGCTCGGAGGGAGCTTCGATGTTATCCGGAGTCTCTTCCGGCTGCTCAGGCTCTTTTTCAGCCTCTCCGCAAGCCGTAAGCATCATTATAATCATAAACAAAGCTATCAGTTTTTTCATATCGTCTACCTCATGCGTTAAAACATCATAAACATCATAATGATACCAAAAACGACGGGATATTTCAATCTTTATAAGCCGCTGAACCATTTCTGCCGCTGCTGCATAATATGTATCGAAGCCCAGAACATGGGCTAAACCAACAAAGGAGGTTTTTTACCATTGGACTATTCCAATTTCGACTTCTATAAGACAAAAACCATCAACTGCTCGCAGTATGGCGGTGCAAACCTGAATCCCGGGCGCAGTTCTTCCTGCCGCAGCTCTTCCTGCCGCGAGCCGGCAAACAGCTGTGACTGCCGTGACGACCATGGCTTCTGCTGCCGCATGCCTATGCCCTGCTGGCCTCCCTGTCCTCCCCAGAATTGCTGCCCGTCGCTGATCGCAGGTCCCACCGGCCCTACCGGTGCCACAGGTCCTATGGGCCCCATGGGTATGACCGGTCTTACAGGACCCACAGGCGCTACAGGTCCTATGGGACCTATGGGAATGACCGGCCTTACCGGACCCACAGGCGCTACAGGTGCAACGGGCCCCATGGGCATGACCGGCCTCACCGGTCCCACGGGTGCTACCGGTGCAACGGGCCCCATGGGCATGACCGGTCTTACAGGACCCACAGGTGCCACGGGCCCAATGGGTATGACCGGCCTCACCGGTCCCACAGGTGCCACCGGTGCAACGGGCCCCATGGGCATGACCGGTCTTACCGGACCCACAGGCGCTACCGGTGCGACGGGCCCCATGGGTATGACCGGCCTCACCGGACCCACAGGCGCTACCGGTGCGACGGGCGCAACAGGCCCTGCAGGTGAATCGGGAACAGCAGAAGCTCTTGCGGTTTCTGACAGCACATCTCAGTCGCCCGCCGCAGGAGGCATGATCTATTTCAATAATGCACCTATGCTTACAAGTGAAAACCTCAGCCATTCGGCAGGTTCATCCTCCATTGCTATCGGCGAGACGGGCGTATATCTCGTCAACTTCCAGTCACTGGTGTCGGTAGATTCGGGAGTTGCCATTCCCGCTTCCATGACTGTCAGACTTATGCTTAATGACCAGGAGGTAAGCGGCGCGGCATCGACCTATTCCTTCGAACATTCGGCGCAGACCATGACTGTTACCCTCGCTGTGCCGGTAGAAGTCACAAGTGCACCCGCTTCTCTTACTGTCGAGGTGGATGAAGGCGACTTTACCTTTACCAATTCCTTTATTACTGTCGTTCGTCTGGGCGATATTGAATAATTTTTCCTCCGCTTGGGGCCGGGGCGCTGCTTCGGCCCCCATTCTTTACGAAATGAGGCTCTATGAACCAGCTTAAAGTTGCAGTATATGCAATATGCAAAAATGAAAAAAATCACCTGCGGCGATGGATGAGCTCTATGCAGGAGGCCGACGGTATATTTGTCCTGGACACCGGCTCATGTGACGGATCACCGGAGCTTCTGAGGTCGCTTGGAGCAGAGGTTTCGTGTATGACGATATCTCCATGGCGCTTTGACTCGGCCCGAAATGCCTCCCTCGAGCTTGTTCCCGAAGACTATGATGTTTGCGTATGCTGCGATCTTGACGAGTTTTTTGCTCCCGGATGGCGAAAATGCATTGAAAAATCATGGACAGAGGGAGTGACAAGGCTTAGCTATCCCTTTTATTACGACCATAACGGCAGTTTTTTCATGCGTGGCCTGATCCACGCAAGACATGGATATCGGTGGCAGTGGCCGGTACACGAAGCTCTTGTTCGGCTTGACCCCGGCGAAGTCACGGCATCATGCCGCGATATCGCCCTCTATCACGACCCCGATCCCGAAAAATCACGCAGCTCCTACCTGCCTATGCTGGAAAAAGCGGTGGAGGCCGACCCGCTTGATGCCCGTATGCTGCATTATCTGGGAAGAGAGTATATGTATCGGGGCATGTATCAAAGGGCCTTGGACACTCTCACACTCCATGCCGCTATCGGCAAATGGGATGCAGAACGCTGCGCCTCTCTGCGATATGCGGGCCGCTGTCTTGAGGCTTTGGGGCGGCGAAACGAGGCCCTTATAATATATCGTGGTGCGGTGGATGCCTGTCCGCGTCTGCGCGAGCCATATATTGAATATGCCTTGTGCCGTCTGCAGCATGGCGACTTGGAAGACTGCATCAGCCTGTGCCAAAAGGCTCTTTCCATAATTCCCGACGGCAGTTATTTCTGCGAGAGCTTTGCCTCCGACGATTTTATAATCGCCCTGCTTCAAAAGGCAGAAAAAAAGGCCGCCCTTCTCCATGCAGGAGAAAAGCAGCCTTTGTAAACATCGTTTATTTTCTTAGTGATGCGGCAAGAGCCAGCAAAGCATCTTTTTCATTGGGCACTTCGCCATCGACCACACGGTCGAGCAGCAGGCCGAGCATATCGCTGATTGGCTTACCTTCAAGGCCAAGGGCCATCATATCGCCGCCCTTTACAGCAAGGTCCTTAAGGCTCAGGCAGTTTTCCTTTGCCAGTTCCTCTTCCACAAGACCGAGCAGCTGCTGAGCAATATTGGC
>JAFQVZ010000158.1 GCA_017407765.1 Clostridia bacterium
CTCCTGCAGGTAAGCCTGCACGACCTCGGCAGCACGGCGGGCTGCATCATTGGAAACTATACATGAGAACTTTATTGTTTTGGGATCGATGCCGGAAGCATCAAAGTACTGCTGCGCCTTCTGCGGGTCATAGCCCTCTACACATTCCTCCGATGTGCCGGGAAATACTGTGGGACACATAGCCGTGGCCACCTTGCCCTCACCGTTGAGGGCGACAGCCAGAACAGCTTCACGGTCGATAGCTGAGTTTATACCTTTACGGAAGTCTTTGTTGTCAAAGGGAGCCCTTTCGTTATTAAGGGTGAAGTAGTTCATCCTTGTTCCGCCTACCGACTGCACCTCTATGCCTTCGCTGCCGGACAGCCTCTCAAGGTCATTAGTCTCAACTTCAATAATAAAGTCGGCCTCCCTCGCCTCAAGAGCGATCGTGCGTGAAGAACCTTCAGGAATGATCTTCCATGTAAGTGTTCTGATCTTGGCTCTGTGTTCGGCGTTAAAATAACCGTCAAAAGACTCAAACTCAACCTTCTCCCCCAACACCTGCGAAACGAACCTGTAGGGGCCCGAGCCGATAGGATTGAGATTAAAGTCGTTGCCGCTTTCTATCAGTGCTTTCGGAATCACCTTGAGACTGGCCATATCAAGCAGCGTAAGTGCATAGGGCTCTTTTGTCACAACTTTAATGCTATACTCGTCAACCTGCTCTGCCGACTGCCAGAAGGAGGAATACTGCTTGGTGGTGGCGTATTCGCGTGCATATTCCATCGAAGCAACGACATCAGCTGCCGTCATATGGCTTCCGTCGTGGAAGGTGACATTTTCGTATATCTTAAAGATCCATGTCAGCTCGTCGGCCTGCTCATAACTCTCACAGAGATCGGGAACCGGTTCAAGCGTCACAGGATCCGTGACAAACAGCGCATTATATGTTAAGCTGTTCATATATCCTGATGTGACCGCAGTATGGTCATAGGGATGGAGTGTGGGTGCTTCGCTTTCCATAACGATAACAAGGTCGTCACGAACCTTTACCCCTGCTTCATTTTCTTTTTCGGATTCTTCATTGCCCATAGGCTGCGCCGATTCTTCGTTACCGCAGGCAAAAAGCATTAGTACAGCCAGCAGCGACATCACAAGCGCCAAAAGCTTTCGGTTTGTCTTTCTCATTTTCATTCACCTCATTTTAATTACATTCGGGGAATGACGGTCACCATATGGATTCCCGGGAGAAAACAAAAAACCTTCATCCGTAAAAGGATGAAGGCCAATAGCTTTCATAACCACCTGTTACGACATTCCATCAAATGCGTTCCCGGTAACGGGGGATCCGTCGGCGCCTACTGTGTTCGGGCCGCAACTCGGGAGGGATTTTTCATTCGCTGCTACTCGTACCGGGCTCTCACCACCCCCGGCTCGCTGGGACTTTCGGCTTACGACTACTTTTCTCCGTCAAAGTCTTTGTTTTTTAAACTTGTCACTTATTAAACCACATCTCTTCCCGTTTGTCAATGCTTTTCGGTGTAAAATTTTCGCATTATAATATATTTTCTCATCATTTTTCTCTTTTAAAGAAATTCACCCCAAGGAGGCACAAGCTTGCATTACCAGTATATATGGCACAAACTCAGAAATACGGATAAACCTATCGTTATTTATGGAATGGGCAATGGCTCGGAAAAAGTCATTGATGCCTGCACAGAGCACGGCATACCCATAAAAGGCATCTTCGCCAGCGACGGCTTTGTTCGAAATCAGCTCTTCCGAGGCTTTACCGTCAGAAGCTATAATTCTTTAGTCGAAGAGCTGGGCAATGACTTCATTATCCTCTTTGCCTTCTCGGCCTTCACCGACGATCTGCTGGCTTGGATAAAAAAGCTCTGCCTTACCCATGAGGTATATGCTCCCGATTTTGATGTCTTTTCCTCCCGGTATCCCACACCAGACTTTATGTCAGAAAACCGCCACAGGATCGAGCAGGCCTATGCTCTTATGACCGACGAGCGCTCTAAAGAAGTGTTCCGGATCCTCTGTGAGTACAAGCTCACCGGCAGAGCCGATATTCTCTATAACGCCCATGACGACCCCGATTCGCCCTTTGAGAGCTTCTTCAGGCTGAGCGGCAGCGAGAGATTCGTCGACCTGGGCGCATATCGCGGTGATACTGTCGAAAGCTTCCTCAGGGCCTGCGGCGGCAGCTACAGCTCTATCGATGCCTTTGAACCCGACCCCAAAAACTTTTCCAAGCTGAAAGAATATGCCGACGGCCTTTCTCTTCACGACATCACTCTTCATCAGAAGGCAGCCGGGCTGCACCCGGGCAAAGCCACATTTACGGGCAAAGGAGGACGTGCTTCTCACTTTTCCGATGAAGGATATGAAGTCGAATGCGTTTCCATCGACTGTCTTCCCCACCTTAAGCCGACTTTTATCAAAATGGATGTTGAAGGTGCCGAAGCCGATGTTATAATGGGAGCAGCAGATACCATAAGACGATTCAGACCCAAGCTTCAGGTCAGCCTCTATCATAAAATAGGCGACTTTTTCGAGCTTCCCCTGCTTATCGACTCTCTCTGCCCCGGATATAAATACTATCTCAGAATGTTTCCCTATATTCCCGCATGGGATATAATGCTCTTTGCAACGGAGGAATAAAACATGGAATGGACAATCAAAAAGTTTGAAGAACTCACCCTCTCGGAGCTCTACAGTTCTCTGCGCCTGCGCTGCGAGATCTTCATTGTCGAGCAGGTCCCCTATCAGGACGTCGACAATCTCGATCAGCAGGCTTACCATATGTTCGCTAAAGGCGACGACGGCGAAGTTATTGCATATCTTCGCATCTTCCCTCACGGCATCGTTTATGACGAGGCAGCCATCGGCCGTGTATGTGTGCGCGCCGATCACCGCAGAAAAGGTATTGCATCCGATATGCTCGACCGAGCCATTGAGTTTATTTCCAATGATATGAACGAGCCTCATATCCATATTTCAGCCCAGCAGTACCTTCTTGATTTCTATAAAAGCAAAGGCTTTATCCCTCACGGCGAAGGTTATCTTGAAGACGGGATCCCCCATATCTCAATGATCCGGTAAGGGAAAATAAATGCTCCCTGCGATAATCTGCGATGTGACCCCATTTTTTGATAATATCAAAGCAAATATCCGATAAAAGCAAAAGAAAACCCGGCACGGAAACCGTGCCGGGTCTTTTATTGTTTGTTTGGCTTCCGCCGAGCTGATTACTCGCAGAGGAAGCAGGAAACAAAGTGTCCTGTCTCGATCTCTCTGAGCTGGGGCTCTTCGGAACGGCATCTGTCTGTAGCGTATGCGCAGCGGTTTGCGAAACGGCAGACGGGTGCGGGATTGATGGGAGATGTGATCTCGCCCTTAAGCAGGATACGCTCTTTTCTTGCACCAAGCTTGGGCATAGGAATAGCGGAGAGCAGAGCCTGTGTATAGGGGTGAACAGGATTGTTGAAGAGAACCTCGGAGGGTGCCTTCTCGATCAGCTTACCAAGATACATAACGGCGATATCATCGGAGAAGTGGTTAACGACGGACAGGTCATGTGTAATGAACATGTATGTCAGGCCGCGATTCTCCTGAATCTCGTTCATCAGGTTGAGGATCTGAGCCTGAATCGAAACGTCAAGTGCCGATACGGGCTCGTCGCAAACGATGAACTTGGGGTCGAGAGCCAGAGCACGGGCGATACCGATACGCTGACGACGACCACCGTCGAGCTCGTGAGGATATGTGTTTACATAACGCTCTGCAAGACCAACGGTCTCCATTGTCTCCAGAACCTTCTGGAGTCTTTCATTCTTATCGGGAATGATGCCGTGGAGCTTCAGAGGCTCCTCGATTGTCTGGCTGACAGTCTTTCTGGGGTTAAGAGAGGAGAAGGGATCCTGGAAGATGATCTGCATTTCCTTTCTCTTATGGCGAAGCTCAGCTGCATTGAGCTTAGCAACGTCCTGACCCTCGAAGAATACCTGGCCGCCTGTGGGCTCATGGAGTCTGAGGATAGCACGGCCTGTGGTGGACTTACCGCAGCCGGACTCGCCTACAACACCAAGTGTCTTGCCCTTTTCAATTGTGAATGTAACATCATCAACAGCGTGGAGAAGACCTCTCTTTGTGCTAAAGTACTTCTTCAGGCCTTTTACATCAAGCAATACTTCACTCATTTAGCAATTTTCCCCCCAACTTTTACGCTTTC
>JAFQVZ010000159.1 GCA_017407765.1 Clostridia bacterium
AAATGGTCTTCGATCATGGCAAATTGATCCCACCAGGGCGACTGATAGTTGATGGCGGCGGGATAGTCGCGCTTGGCCTCGCCCTTCATGGTCATCCACGCAAGGTGGGGGACGCGGACGGTGACGCCGAGGGCGGCCTGCCAGTCGCCCTGAAGCTTATAGCCGCGGAAATCATAGTCCCAGCCGGTAACTCCGTAAAGCTCCGAGAGCATACCTTCTTTTCCGGCCTGGCGGACGATGGACTGGGTCTGCTTGGCAGTTGTGTATTCGTGGAAGTCACACAGCATATCGATGCCGGGAATGCCGAAGCTGCGGTAGCAGCGCATGGCGTCGCCAACGGCCTGAGCCTGATCCCACAGCGACGATTCGCCCATTACATGGCCCGTAAGTGCGAGGCCATGATCTTCACACCATGTGCCTATCTGACGGCAATAGGATTCTACGAAACGGTCGGTCAGCAGGTTCTGGAACTTCCATCTTACGCTTGAAAGCTTTCCGTCGGGCAGTTCCCATAGAAGCTGAGGGACGGCATCGAGTAGGTCTTCGCCATATCGTTCTTTGTAGAGAGCTTCAAGGCCCGGTGTCCACGGCATAAAGACATCCTTCTGTTCATTTGCAAAGCTGAGGGTATCTTTGGGGGTGAACTGGGGTTCATCGGTGAACATGGCAGGCACGGTTTTGCCGAACTCTTCTCCCAGTTCCCTGGCATATACCTCATGGGTAATGCTCAGAAACTCGGCAATGGCCTCGGGTTTAAGGGTGTCGGTATATGCGGCATTGTTGAACCAGGGATCTTCGGTGGAATGCTCCATATAGGCATACCATTTGGTGCCCTTTGCTTCGTCCTTCTCGCCTATGCGTTCGGCCGAAGCGAGACAGCCGTTTTTGTCGAGGACGATATCATAGACGGCCAGAAGCTCGCCGTTATCCTGACGGATAGATTCCTGACCTCTGCCCGGTTCGGGGATAAGATTCCGGTTGGGGCGGTCGGGAGCATAGGGGACGGTGGTGAGCAGCAGCGATTTACGGGCATTCTCGGGCCTTCTGCGGGTGACAAGTCCTCCCGCTGTGCCGGAGGGCCAGCGGTCCTCATCATAGAGCCAGGCCAGCATATTCTCGTCTTTGGCTTTTTTGGTGCAGAAGCTTATGTAGTCCATAAACTCGTCTGAGAGGTATTTGGTGTCGAGGCCGGTGCGGACGTGCATATGGAAACCGCCGAGGCCCATTTTCTTAAAGCCGTCTATCTGCCTGCCCAGCTCTTCCTTAGAGAGCTTTCCGTTCCAGGCCCAGAACGGAGTGCCGCGGTATTCGCAGGTTGGATTTCGGAAAAGCTCGGGATCGAGCTCTTTATTAACGTTTTTGGGATAAAGCATATCGTTTCTCCTTAAAAAAGGCCGCCTTCCGATGAAGACGGCCACTTTTTGTTTGTTTATTTCGACATTGCGGCCAGAACTTCGTTTACCAGCTTGCCGTCGGCCTTGCCCTTTACAAGGGGCATGAGGACCTTCATGATGCGGCCCTTATCCTTGCCTGTGGGAGCCTCGATGCCGAGGTCTGTGAGGACCTTGAGGATAACTTCGCGGATCTCGGCCTCGTCCATCTGCTTGGGGATATAGTTGAGCAGGATATTGCGCTCGAAGTTAAGCTTTTCGATGGTCTCGGTGCGGTCGGGAGGGCAGGTGTCGATGCTTTCCTTATTCTGTTTTACCAGCTTTGTGATGACCTCGATCTCCTGCTCGGGGGTCAGGTCGGGGGTCAGGAGCTCTTTTGCTTTGTTTGTAAGGGCGGTCAGCATAGAGGTGTAGACCTGTTTGGTTTCCTTATCGCCGGCCTTGAGGGCATCGCCCATCTTTTTACGGATCTCTGTGATCATGCTCATGTATGTTTCCTCCTTATGGGATGATTTTGTTTTATGGAGATATTATATCATGTTTCCTTTTGGGTTACCATAGTAAACTGATGTTTACAGATGGTTTATTGCAGGGTATATGATAATGTGATAAAATGATAATGGGATGATTTGAATGTGAGGAGATGCTTGTGAAAAAAGATACGCTTAATCTTCTGTTTGATGTTTTTCTTGCGTTCTTTGCAATGATGTTTTTCTTTTTTGTCTTTTTCAATGGATGTGATATTGATATACCGGCTGGCGTAGGCCTTAAATCAACATATGCCGAAATTGATTTTTCGCTTGTTTATGAAGTCGAGAATGTTGAGTATACATATTCTGACACCTTAGTTTGCCAGTATGATGGTTCATATATTGGAGGTGGATCAAGAATATATAAATGGTCAGACAGATATAAAAATCAGAGTAAAGATGCTAATCATATTGTGTTATATGA
>JAFQVZ010000017.1 GCA_017407765.1 Clostridia bacterium
CAACGGCGCTGAAGACAGCAAGGGAACACCCATGCACGTTGAGGCATACAAGCTTCTCACGCAGGCTCACGAAAAGGGCCTTATCAACTTTGTCGGCAACATTGAGGGCCGCGACATTGCTCTCGGCGGAGCCGATGTTCTGGTGACCGACGGTTTTACCGGAAACGTAGTCCTTAAGACATACGAAGGTCTTGGCCTTTATTTTGTCGAGATCCTTAAGGGAATGTTCTATAAGAGCATTTTCACCAAGATCGGCGCGCTGCTGGTCAAGAGCGGCCTCGACGGCCTCAAGCAGAAGATGGACTATAAGAAGGTAGGCGGCGCACCCCTGCTGGGCATTGCACGTCCTATCATCAAGGCTCACGGTTCCAGCGATCCCGAAGCCACCACCAGCGCCATCCGTCAGGCATATAAGTTTGTCAATAGCGGTTTTGTTCAGGAAATCACCGAAAAAGCTCATCTGTTGGCTGAGTTCAAGCCCTCGGCAGAAAATCTGGAAAGCTGAAAATACTTTATATTAAAAGTGTTTACAACGGCTATTAGCTTTGCTATAATCCACAATTAGAGAGAGCTTTAAGGAGGCTAACAAAATGATTTTTGAAAAACTTGCTATGCTTATTTCCGAGCAGTTCGGTGTTTCTGTCGACCAGATCACAATGGACACTCAGTTCGTTGATGACCTCAATGCTGACTCGGTAGATAAGATCGATCTTATGATGGCTGTCGAAGAGGCTTTCGAGCTGGATGAGATCGAAGAAGATGCGCTGATGGACATCAAGACAGTCGAAGACGTCGTTAAGATGATCTCTGAGAGAGTATAAGAAATAAGAGACAATCATCGGGGTCGGGCATTTCCGGCCCCGATGTTTTTAAAAACTTACGAAAGGAGAAAAACATGATCGAAGAAATCAAAGGATACAGATTTAAAAACCCTCATCTGCTTTATAACGCGCTGTGCCACAGTTCCTATGCCAATGAGCACAGAGAAAAGGGCGTCAGCAGCAACGAAAGGCTCGAGTATCTGGGTGATGCCGTTCTGGGCATGATCTCGGCCGAGTATATCTACGGCGAATACAAGAACCTTCCCGAGGGCGAGATGACCAAGCTTCGCGCATCCATCGTATGCGAACAGTCGCTGTTCGAGTTTGCGCAGGAGATCAACCTGGGCAAGATGCTGTATCTGGGCAAGGGCGAGATAAGTGGCGGAGGAAACAAAAGGCCGTCGGTTCTTTCTGACGCAGTGGAAGCTGTTTTGGCGGCCATTTATCTTGACGGCGGTATTGAGGCAGCAAAGGGCTTTATACTCGAGTTTGTTATCCGCAAGGCAAAATATGTTGCCGAGGGTCATAAGCTGATCGACTATAAGACCACACTTCAGGAGATCGTTCAGAAGAATCATCAGGAAACACTTTCCTATCACCTTAAGAGCGAAAGCGGCCCTGACCACAACAAGACCTTTGTTATAGAGGTCCACATCAACTCTAATCCCATTGCGACCGGCGAGGGCAAGAGCAAGAAGCAGGCCGAACAGGCTGCTGCCAAGGCGGCTCTCGAGCTGATGGGACAATGAGAAGCTCGATAATCCCCATTTTCATCCCGCATCTGGGCTGCCCCAATAACTGCGTGTTCTGCGACCAGCGCCAGATAGCCTCGGCAGAGGCACCTTCGGCAGACCGGGTCAGAGAGATCATCGATAAAGCCCTTGAATACGCCGTCAGACCGCAGATATCCTTCTATGGCGGAAGTTTTACTGCTATAGGCAATGAGCTGATGGAGAGCTATCTGAAGGCAGCATGGCCCTATGTAGAAGATGGCAGGTGCGACAGCATTCGTCTGTCAACGCGTCCCGATGCAATCGACCCTGAAAGGCTGGAAATCCTTAAAAAGTATGGAGTAAGGACTATCGAACTGGGCACCCAGTCGATGGCCGATCATGTTCTTACGGCATCGGGCAGAGGACATGATGCCGAGGCGACAAGAAGGGCATCGGCGCTCATACATGAATATGGCTTTGAGCTTATCCTTCAGATGATGGTGGGCCTGCCCGGAGCAAGCATCGAGGACGAGCTGTATACCGCAAGGGAGATATGTGCCCTCGGGCCCATGGGTGTAAGGATCTATCCCACCTGCGTGATCGGCGGCACTCCGCTTTACGAGATGTATAAGAGAGGTATATACAAAGACCTCAGTATTGATGAGGCGGTGGATATCTGCGCCGATCTGCTCGATATTTTTGAAGAAAAGGGCATAAAGGTCGTAAGGCTTGGTCTTAATCCCACCGAAGAGCTTTCGGGAGGGGCTGTAAAGGCCGGAGCATATCATCCTGCGCTTGGCGAGATGGTTTATTCCCGCCGCTTTCTTAAGGATATTCTTAAAAAAGCTCCCAATGTGCCTTACGAGATATTGGTCCCGCCCAGAATGCTGTCGATAGCCATCGGGCAGAAAAAATGTAACCTTGAATATCTTAAAAACAATACCTCTCTTGCGGCCATAAAGGCCCGGAAGGGCATTGAAGAACCCGAGATAAGAATAATATGAAAAATCCCCGGATCTGATGATCCGGGGATTTTATAATGGTATTGGAATTACTTGATGGCCTGGGGCTTAACACCCTTGGGGATGGGGCAGATATAGCCTTCGGGACCGACCTTCTTTGCGTGGTCAGCCTTGGCTGCGGCAAGAAGCTCGGGATCGTTCATAAGGTCGATGACTGTTGCGGCCATTACCTGACCTGCATACAGCATACCCTTGTGAGCGATGGAGGACTTGCCCTGAGCAACGATCTGCCAGGAGTGGCCCGGTGTGTCGGCTGCCAGTGTTACGGCGTTGATCTGAGCTGTCGGGCAGACCCAGCTTACATCGCCAACGTCGGTCGAGCCGCCCATGGGCTTGCCGGAGGGATAGTAGGGCATGATAAAGTTGTTGAGGGGGCCGCCCTGGTGCTGCTGAATGAACTCGACAACCTCTTCGCCGCCTTCGGAATACTTGGAAGACAGGTCAACGTGGAACTGAGCTGCTGTTTCCTTATATTCGGCTGCCAGCTTGAGTTCTTCCTCTGTATACTCGGGCAGGGGAACGAGGCGGAGATTCTTGTCGAGAGCACGCTCGAGGGGAACGTTGTTTACGACATTGGAGCAGGCCTTGATGAACTCATACTCAAGTGTTGTCTCGGTCATGAGAGCAGCGCCCTGAGCGATCTTCATAAC
>JAFQVZ010000160.1 GCA_017407765.1 Clostridia bacterium
ATGCGTCTTTACGAGATGTTCATCGGCGACTTCGAAAAGGCAGCGCCCTGGAAGCAGGATTCCATCAAGGGCTGCAGCCGCTTCCTTGAGAGAGTAGCCGCTCTGCGCGACAATGTCCAGCCCGGCACAGAGTACAGCCAGAAGAACGAGGTCGCTATCCACAAGACCATCAAGAAGGTAACTCAGGACATCGAGAACCTCAAGTTCAACACCGGTATCGCTGCTCTGATGAGCCTGCTGAATACATTCTCCGATAACGGCGTAAACGAGGCCGAGTTCCTCACCTTCGTCGCTCTTATGAATCCCTTCGCACCTCACCTGGCCGAAGAGCTGGCTGAGAGCCTGGGCGTAAAGGACACACTGGTCCGTTATCCCTGGCCCAAGTATGACGAGGCCAAGACAGTCGAGGCCAGCGTCAATGTTGCGGTTCAGGTCAACGGCAAGCTGAGAGGCGTTGTGGTCCTGCCCGTCGACTGTGATGAGGAGGCTGCAAAGGCAGCCGCTCTGGCAGACGAGAAGGTCAAGAGCTTCACCGAGGGCAAGAACATCGTCAAGATGATCGTTGTTAAAAACAAGATCGTTAATATCGTTGTTAAGTAAAATTCTTCTTGACATCTCTCACGCAAGGGAATATAATATACCTTGTTGATTATGTATTACTATAGGTTTGATTCACGGAGGGAGGGAAATATCGATGTCAGAAATTCATGTAAAGGCTGATGAATCGCTGGACAGCGCACTCAGACGTTTTAAGCGTTCCTGCGCTAAGTCGGGCGTGCTCTCCGAGCTCCGTAAGCGTGAACATTATGAAAGCCCCAGCGTTAAGCGCCGCAAGAAGAGCGAGGCCGCAAGAGCCAAGAAGAAGATGTACAGATAAGTGAATCATATCTGAACCAGAGCCGATCCGAAAGGATCGGCTCTTTTTGCTGCACATTTGGTATCAAAATACATATATCATAGAAAGAAATGGCAGGAAAATTGTAAGTTTATAGTGCAATCGCGCAAAAATCGTGTTATAATTCAGATATATGCGCACAGACGCTTAAAGTGAAATGATTTAAACCAGATAAAAGGAAGAAGAGAATATGGACAGAAACACTCAGCTTATGAAGATGATCAGGAGCGTTGTCGTTCCTGCCACAGGATGTACCGAGCCCGTTGCTATTGCACTCAATGCCTCCAAGGCAAGAGCCGAGCTCAAGGGCGAGCTTAAGAGCGCAAAGGTAAAGCTTGATATCTGCCTGCTCAAGAATGCTATGGGCGTTGCTATCCCCGGTTTTGAGGGAGCAAGAGGCGCAAGAGAGTGCGTTGCAGTCGGTATCGCAGCAGGCGACTTTGAAGCCGGAATGAACGTTCTGGGCAATATCACACCCGAAGGCGCCGAAGAGGCAAGACGCATCCTGCCCCTGATCGACGTCAAGCTCGACGGCACAAGAACCGGCCTCTATATCGAGACTATCCTCGAGAGCGATGAGGACTGTGTCCGTGTTATCACATCGGGCGGCCACGACAATATCGTTTCGGTAGAGCATGCCAAGGACTTCGAGCATTTCGTAACACCCGAAGGCAGCGCTATTGATGGCATTGAGAACTTTACACTTCAGGATTTCAAGGATTTTGCCGACACAGTTGACGAAGAGGCTCTGGCTTTCTTCAAGGAAGGCCTTGAGATGAATATGACCATCAGCGAAGCGGGCCAGAAGCTGCCCATGGGCCAGTGCTTTGACAGACTTGCTGCCAAGTCGCTGTATGGCGGTTCGCTGATCCTCGATGTTCAGATGGTCGCATCCTGCGCATCCTATGCACGCATGAGCGGCTTCCCCCTGCCTGTTATGACAGTTACAGGCTCGGGCAACCAGGGCATCGCCCTCTTCCTTCCCATCGGCGTTGTAGGCAAGACATTGAACGTTCCCGAAGAGAAGGTCCTTCGCGGCATCGCCTTTGCTCAGGCAATGAATATGTTCATCAAGCATGACGTCGGCACACTGTCCTGCCTCTGCTCCTGCAGCATTTCGGCAGGTCTTGCAGGTGCCTGCGGCATCATCTATATGCTGGGCGGCACACTCGATCAGGTCCTGGCATGCATGAAGACAGTCATCGGTTCGGCTACCGGCGTTATCTGCGACGGTGCTAAGGAAGGCTGTGCAAACAAGGTCGGCCTTTCGGTCGCAAACACAACTCTCGCAGCTCTGATGGCTCTCGAGGGCTTCAGCATCGAGGCAGGCGGCATCGTCGGCACAGACGAGCCCGGCCAGCTGACAAAGAACATCGGCCGTGTTGCCAATGTCGGCATGAAGGATGCAAACGCAACCATCGTCGACATCATGATGGGCAGATAAATATCACTGAAACCGTAAGGTTTCAATAACACTTCCCCAAAGGGAAATATCACTCTGCGCTGAAAGCCGGAATATCACTATATAAGAATTACTACCCGAAAAAGAGTTTTTTATCTTATCTTTTTCGGGTAGTTTTTTTCTTATACTATGAAAAAACCGGGAGCGCATCATAACGCTCCCGGTTTGATGTTTTGTTGATTACTTCTTCATAGCGAGGGCCTTCTTAGCCTTCTCAGCAATGACTTCGGGTGTGAGGCCGAATGCTTCGAGAGCCAGAGGAGCCTTGCCGCTGCGGCCGAATACGTCGTTTACGCCGTGGCGAACAACGGGAACGGGGCAGTTCTCGCTGCAGTATTCTGCAACGGCTGCGCCCAGACCGCCAACGATGTTGTGCTCTTCGGTTACAACGATAGCGCCTGTCTCTTCGGCAGCCTTTTTGATGATCTCGCAGTCAAGAGGCTTGATTGTGTGCATGTCGATGATGCGGGCGGAGATGCCTTCGGCAGCCAGCATATCGGCAGCTGTGAGGGCCATCTGGACCATCATGCCGTTGGCAACGATGGTGACATCCTTGCCGTCGCGGAGCATAGCGCCCTTGCCCAGCTCGAACTTATAGCCGGGGATAGCGTCAGTGACTGTCTCTACTGCAAGGCGGCCGAGGCGCATATAAGCGGGGCCGTCATAGTTGATGAGAGCCTCGACTGCAGCGCGCATCTCGTTGGCGTCGCAGGGGCAGAGAACTGTCATGCCGGGGATTACGCGCATGATGGCAAAGTCCTCGATGCACTGATGTGTAGCGCCGTCTTCGCCGACGGAGATACCGCCGTGAGAGCCGACGACCTTAACATTCAGGCCGGGATAGCAAATGGTGTTGCGAACCTGCTCCCAGGAGCGGCCTGCAGCGAACATAGCGAATGTGTTTGTGAAGGGCTTATAGCCGCAGGTAGCCATACCGGCAGCAACACCCTGCATGTTGGCTTCTGCGATACCCATATCGAAGAAGCGATCGGGATGAGATTCGAGGAAGAACTTGCTCATGGTAGCGCCTGCGAGGTCGGCATCAAAGCATACTACCTCGGGATACTGATTGGCAAGCTCGGCCAGAGCCATGCCGTAAGCGTTTCTGGTTGCGATTTTTTCAGCCATGGTTTAGTCCTCCAGTGCGGCGATGGCCGCTTCCAATTCTGCCTTAGCCTGTGCAAACTGCTCGGCGTTGGGGGCCTTGCCGTGCCAGCCTGCGTTGTTTTCCATATAGGATACGCCCTTGCCCTTTACTGTCTTGGCAAGGATAACGGTGGGCTGACCCTTTGTAGCCTTAGCCTCAGCAAATGCTGCGAGGATAGCGTCGAGGTCATGACCGTCGATGGTGATGACGTGTGCGCCGAAGGAGCGGAACTTTTCGTCCAGGGGCTCGGTTGGCATAACGTCCTTTGTTGCGCCGTCGATCTGCAGACCGTTAACGTCTACGATAGCGCAGAGGTTGTCCAGATGATATTTGTTGGCAGCCATGAATGCTTCCCATACCTGGCCCTCGGCAACCTCGCCGTCGCCCAGCATAGCATAGACACGATAATCCTTGTTGCCCAGCTTGCCGGCCAGAGCCATACCGACGGCGGTGGAGATACCCTGACCCAGAGAACCGGTGGACATATCCACGCCGGGGACGTGCTTCATTTCCACGTGACCGGACATATGACCGTCGATGCGGCGGAACATCTTCAGCTCTTCCACGGGGAAGAAGCCGCGCAG
>JAFQVZ010000161.1 GCA_017407765.1 Clostridia bacterium
TAGGGGATATTCCACAGCGAAATGCCTATGATAAAGAACCAGTATCCGCGGTCGCCCAGAAACGGCGACATTGCGATCACCGGAAGAGCTATGCCGCAGATGCTGATAACAGTCATCAGAAACTTCTTTTTATCCTTGATCCTGTCGATATAGAGCGATGCCGGCAGAAGCACAAACAGAGCGCAGAAAGACGGCAGCGACGATATAAGACCGACTGCCACATCATCGGCACCCATTGCAGTGGCAAAAAGCTGGTAGAAGGGGTTTGTCAGCTGCAGCAGCACACTGGCAAAAATAGCCTCCAGCATTATGTACGGTGTGTTGATGTCTTCGAAGGCCAAGTGTACCTTGGCGGTCTTTTTCATTTCATGTATAAGACCCATAATATGCCTCCTGTGACGTTTTTGGTTATTATCTGAAGTTTATTTTATTTCGGCAAGCATTTCACGCGCGATCTCTATCGCACCTTCGATAAGCTCCGGACATTTTGCCTTAACCTCGGGATGTGCCTCGGAAAACGCCTTACCTTCGGGTGTAGACATATCACAGCCCACAAGCTCACGGCAGTTAAGGGCACCGAAGCGCTCTTTGAACCTGCGATTGAACTCGATATAAAAGGCGTATGCCTCCTTCTGCCCCTCTTTATCTCCCGGTTCATTGGCTTTTACATAGCCGAGAGCCATCAGGGCACCCGATACGGCACCGCACAGATTTCCCGAACGGGCACCTCCGCCGAACGCAGATGACAATCTGAATGCCATCTCCCTTGTCAGCCCCACCTCTTCGGCAAGGGACACAAATGTCGACTGAGCACAGTTATATACATGATCCTTGAACAACTCGCGTCCGCTGAGCTTTTCCATTTCTTCTTCTCCTTCTCTTTTTTATAGATTCTATCTATTATCTTTCAGTTAGCTATATTATAAATCCATCATTCATCGGTTTCAACACTTTTGTTTTAGAATGGCAAAGTATTATTTTAACAATGCAGAAAAGAGGCCGCCGGATAAGTTATCCGGCGGCCTCTTATTAAATGCAGTAGGCTATACGAATACAGCTATTCGGCAAGCAGGTGAAAATCGCCCGCAATGCCTATGAACTGTCGGCCTCCGAAATTATAGATGGAGGCAATATAGAGATCTTTTCTGATCTCGAGCGGATCAAAAGTATTCTCCGCTATGGCAGCTTTCACCTCGTTCAGTTCTTCGGGAAAGCTGTCAAGCAGGGCATTGTCGTCCAGCCACTCGCCCTTCTCGTAAAAGTCTGCAAACTGCAGCATCGAGGGGTTGGTGCTGTGCAGCGTAACGACCAGCGCCGCTGCAAGCGCGATTATGATAAGCTTTTTCATTTATCTTCTCTCCTCTAAACTATATCCATATCTATCGTGCCCTTGCCGGCAAGACAGTATGTTCCGTCTTCATTTCGCACAAGGCCTGCGGGAGTGCATCTGCGCAGGATATATCTGTTTCCGGAGGACGGGACCGGCATTGTGAAAAGCTCGCGGAAGTGCTGGTTCATGATCGCCTCATACTGGATCGGGCTGCCCAGCCAATGCTCTGACACCATAAGGCAATAGCCCCCCTTACCCTTGTATACGGCAAAGGTGTTCTTTGAGTTCACTACTTTGAGCACTGGTGTGTTATTGAATATCAGCTCGCGGGGATTCACCAGCTCGGCATATCCTACCATCTCAAAATCATCCGAAAGCTTTGATGCAGGCACAGCTTTGGCTTCTGTAACAGCAGCCTCTCGCGTCACCGGCTTTTCCTGAACGATCTTCTCGGCAGGATCAAGCTCTTTCTTCAGCTCGGCATGTGCCTTTGCTATCTCGCTGCTGCCGGCAGCAGCTATAGGCGATGTTTTTTCCTGCTGAATGGGCTGCCTTTGTCTTTCTCTGCGCTTAGGCTCACTGCTCTCTTCCGACCAGCTGTCTATCTCGCCCAGAGCGGCCTTTGCCGCCCTGGCGAGGATAATGACAAGA
>JAFQVZ010000162.1 GCA_017407765.1 Clostridia bacterium
GCGAATAATTGGAATAATTGGAAACATAAAAAGAGAATCCCCATGTTACAACAGTTATCCCTGCCACAGCAAATGCAGCGCCCGGAACCGCCGATTTAAACGGATATCTTCGGCTGGGAACGATATAATAGAAGCCGCTCAGTACCAGAAGCATATATACCGGAATAAATACATTTTTAAGCAGACCAAGCAGAGAAACTATGCTCATCGGGATGGAGATATACTTCATCAGAATATCCAGCGCCACTTCTCCTGCCATTGCGACAAAACTGAGCGCAAAAAACGAAAGCAGAATAATCGCTGAGAACATAGCTGCCGTAAGATAATTCACGATGCCGCCTTTTTTTATGTGATATGCCTGCCTCACCGATGTCAAAAGTGAATTAAAACTTCGAGTCAGCGCAAACAGCGTGGTGGTAAGACCCACCATAAAAATCGAAGTAGAATCTACCCTGTCAAGATATCCGATATAGTCGATCAGTATGCTCACGATAGCCTCAGGAAGTATATCACTGAAACGTGTAATGACCGAAATGATATCCATGTCTATTCTTGTAATAATAGTATTAAGCAGGATAAGAATGGGAAAAATCGAGAAAAACAGATAATAGGCAAGCTGAGTGGCAGCTTTTGAAACTCCGTCAGAAAAATATCTTTTCCCGGTCCTGACGACCACCTTAATCATTTCATCAAACATAATATCTTCCTTTTCCTGACTTATTTTAGCACAGCGTGCCAAACTCAATTTATGCTTTGTATGTGATAATTATACCAAAACCGCAGTGCCGTGTAAAGAAATATATGTTTATTATGGCCATACTCACCATCTTGTTGTATAATGATCTTATCACATAATGGAGATATCATAATGAATACAACTTATATGCAGCTTATCCCATCGCCTATTGGTACTCTCGCGGTATTTGAGCAGGATCAGATGATAGTCCGGCTTACGATCTCCAGCACCATTCCGGAAAATACAATATATAGCAAAACTCCTCTGTTGGCCGAAGCAGAGAGGCAGATAAATGAATATTTTGCAGGTTCACGTCTTGCTTTTGATCTGCCTTTGAAAATCACAGGATCGCCGTTTGCTCTTAAAGTATATAAAGAGTTGCTTATGATCCCTTACGGAGAAACCCGCAGCTATAAGGAAATTGCCGAAGCTGCCGGAAGTCCCAGGGCATTTCGCGCAGTCGGACGTGCCAATCATGACAATCCAATAATGCTGGTTATTCCCTGCCACAGAGTTATTGGCTCAAACGGCAAAATGACCGGCTATGCATACGGCACCGACATGAAAGAATATCTGCTGAAACATGAAAAGAATCATAAATAAATCAAAACTCCGTAAGAAATCTCTTACGGAGTTTTACTTTGGATTTATTTAGTTTCGTCTATGCCAAAGATCCTGTTTTTCGCCGCAAGACCTGTGGGCGTGATGGCAAGACCGCCTTCTGCTGTTTCTCTGAGGCAGGAAGGAAGCTGACTGCCGATCTGGAACATGGCATCAATGACCTCGTCGGGAGGAATAACACTGGTAATACCCGCAAGCGACATATCGCTGGCTGTGATAGCCATAGATGCATATACGCCGTTACGCTTGACGCAAGGCACCTCAACAAGGCCGGCTACAGGGTCACACGCCAGGCCCAACGAGTTCTTGAGGGCAAGGGCCGCTGCATTAAACACCTGATGAGGTGTGCCGCCCAAAAGATATGTGAGGGCACCTGCCGCCATAGCAGCGGCGCTTCCGCACTCGGCCTGACAGCCGCCTGCCGCACCGGAAACAGTAGCTCTGGTTGCAATTACTGCACCGATGCCCGAGGCAATAATAAGGCTGTGGATGATATCGTCATCCATATATCCAAACTCTTCCTGCGCAGCGATAATAACACCGGGAAGGATGCCCGATGCACCTGCTGTAGGAGCTGCGACTATGACACCCATCGAAGCATTCTGCTCGTTGGTTGCAATCGCATAGGCAATGGCCTTGGCATTGAAATCGCTGAGCACTGTGCGTCCGATCTTGATTCTTTCGTAATACTTGAAAGCATCGCCGCCGGTAAGCCCGCTGAGCGATCTGCCGTTTTCCTTAAGTCCGCTTCTTACGGCATTTTTCATGACCTGATAGGTATCCTCTACCCTTCTGATCATTTCATCTACAGGAGTGCCGCTGTCCTGAAACTCACACTGAAGAATATACTGCCAAAGCGTCTGACGATTCTGCTGTGCACCCTTCATAAAGGCCTCAATACTGGGCAATTTCATAAACTGACGACCTCCTTAGAACTTTTCAATGGCGACAACGCCGATAATATTATCGAGATTCTGAATAGTATTGATGGTATGCTCATCAATAGGAACATCGGTTTCAAGAATGATAACCGTGTCGCCTGCTCTTTTCTCTCGGTTAAGATAGATGGTGGCAATATTATATCCTGCCTCACGGATAACGCCGGAAATGCTATGGAAAACGCCGATAACGTCGCGGCCGAATACAATGAGCGTATCGGCATTGCAGTTTACAGAAACCTCAAAACCGTTGATCTCGGTGAGCCTGATGGCACCGCCGCCAATCGAACTTGCACGCAGAGTGACCGAGCTGTGTTCCGATTCGGCTTCGATGTAAACCGTATTGGGATGATAACGGGGATTGTCCTCGGTCCTGATAGAAAACTCAAGTCCCATTTCAGGGGCGAGAGTAAGACTGTCTCTTACTCTGAGGTCAGCCGTGCCAAAGCCCAGCAGACCGCCTACAACAGCTTTATCGGTACCGTGACCTTTATATGTAGTTGCGAAAGATCCGTAGAAGGTTATTTTTGCCTTTTTCACATCCTCTTTGAGAATACTACGGCAAGCCAGACCAATTCTGACCGCACCCGCTGTATGCGAGGAAGAAGGGCCTACAGTAATGGGGCCCAGCATATCAAACATTCCTACTGCCATTTCTACACCTCTTTCCGGCCGCACATAAGCGGCCTTGTAATTGCTGCCAAGCAGCACATATTAATCGAGATAATCTTTAAGTTTCTTGGAACGGCTGGGGTGACGGAGCTTACGCAGCGCCTTTGCCTCGATCTGACGAATACGCTCACGTGTTACCTGGAACTCTTTGCCGACTTCCTCAAGAGTGCGGGCCTTGCCGTCTTCAAGACCAAAACGCAGTTTGAGCACCTTTGCCTCTCTGGGTGTCAGAGTCTCAAGAACTTCGAGCATCTGCTCCTTGAGCAGTGTGGACGAAACAGCCTCATCAGGATTGGGAGCATCGTCATCGGGAATAAAGTCGCCAAGATGGCTGTCTTCCTCTTCACCGATAGGTGTTTCAAGGGAAACAGGCTCCTGAGCGATCTTAAGGATCTCACGTACGCGGTTTACGGGGATCTTCATCTCTTCAGCGATCTCTTCGGGGCTGGGATCGTGGCCCAGTTCCTGAAGAAGCTGACGGGATACGCGGATGACCTTGTTGATGGTCTCAACCATATGGACGGGAATACGGATGGTTCTTGCCTGATCGGCAATGGCTCTTGTAATGGCCTGTCTGATCCACCATGTAGCATAGGTCGAGAACTTATATCCCTTAGTATAGTCAAACTTCTCTACAGCCTTAAGCAGACCAAGGTTACCTTCCTGGATAAGATCAAGGAACAGCATACCTCTTCCGACATACTTCTTTGCAATGGATACGACGAGACGGAGGTTTGCCTCGCAAAGACGCTTCTTAGCATCTTCTGCTTCAGCCTCTGTGCCCTCGAGCATTTTCTTTGCAAGCTCGATCTCTTCATCGGGCTTAAGCAGATCTACCTTACCGATCTCCTTAAGATACATTCTTACGGGGTCATCGGTGGGCAGACCTTCTGCCAGCGAGCTGGCATCGGGAACTTCTTCCTCGGAAAAATCGTCAATTTCGGGATATTCTTCACCGTCGATCGAAGGATTGAGCAGATCCTCTTCCTCTACTTCGATCTTTACCGACATTTTCTCGAGTGCATCGATGATGGCATCCTGCCTGCTGTTGTCAAGGTCAAGCTCTTCTGCAAGCTTGCTGATCTCCTTCATCGCGATCTTGCCGTTCTTGCGGCACTTGTCGATGAACTCCTGGACAAGCTCGTTGACGTTGACTTCTTTTACTTCATTGTTTTCTGCCATATTATCTTATCCCTTTCTTCTTTGCGGACATATGAGCCCGCAATCAGTCTGTTTTGTTATAAATCTATATTAATCAAGGTAATCCTTGAGTTTTCTGTTATTACTGCTGCCATCGGAAACCTTAAGCCGACGCGCGACTTTGCGCGTGATCTGCCTAAGTCTTTCAATTCTGATACCAAAATGTTCAGATGCTTCGGAATAGGTTTTTCCGCTTCTCTCGTCTTCACCAAGGATATAGAGCATAATGTCTCTGTCACGTCCCTGACAGCAGTTTTTTACTGCCTGGACAAGATCTTCGTGACTTAACCGTGGAAGGCTTTCGTAAAGTCTGTCCTCATCGGTTTTTGCCGGTCCAATATCAAAGTCATCATCAAGCTCGTCTATGAGAAATTCGCACGGTCCGCAAGGCTCGCGCATTATGCTCATAAACTTAGAAAGATCTGACTCTTCCATATTGAGTATTTCAGCAAGCTCA
>JAFQVZ010000163.1 GCA_017407765.1 Clostridia bacterium
CGTCCCCTGCTCTACCAACTGAGCTAAAGAGGCAAATTTGGCGACCCTGAACGGGCTCGAACCGTCGACCTCTAGCGTGACAGGCTAGCGTTCTAACCAACTGAACTACACGGCCATATATTGTCGCTGCAAGGTCTTGGTGGAAACAACAGGGCTCGAACCTGTGACCCCCTGCTTGTAAGGCAGGTGCTCTCCCAGCTGAGCTATGCTTCCGCATCTCGCAGCGACAAGAGTTATTATACGCATTCCCTACCCTTTTGTCAACAACTTTTTTCAACTTTTCCAAAACTTTTTTCTTTGCCCCGACGGAGGCCAGAAAAGCCTCCGTCGGGTGCGTGATCGATCAATTATTCTTCGCTTTCAGCCGAGGGTCTGAGGAGCATCTCGTTGATATCTTCCTTGGTAAATACATATTCCTTGTCGCAGAACTGGCAAGTTACCTTTACGCTCTCCTCTTCTTCATAAAGACGAGTCAGCTCTTCACGTCCGATGCTGATAACAGCCTGCTCTACACGCTCGCGGCTGCACTTGCACTGATATTCCACCTCGTGCTGATAAAGCTCTCTGTAGCCCATACCGTCAAGCATATACTCAAGGATCTGCTTGGCATCCATTCCCTCTTCCATCATGGAAGTCACCGAGCGGCCGCGCGCTGCCTCTTCCTTGACACGTTCTTCAAGGATGAATGCCAGTTCTTCGGGTGCACCGGGCAGGAGCTGGATGATATAACCGCCTGCCTGCTTGACTGTATAGTCACGGTCGACCAGAACGCCGAGAGCACAAAGTGTGGGGATCTGTTCGCTGATATAATAGTAGTAAGCAATATCCTCGGCGATCTCACCGGTCAGCAGCTGAACCTGACCGTTGAAGGGCTCGCGCTCGCCAATATCCTTGATTACTGTGAGGATGCCGTCGGTGCCGACACCGGCTCCTACATTGAGCTTGCCGACCGACTTAAGGGGCAGGTCGACATTGGGATCCTGGACATAGCCTCTTACGTTGCCCTCGTTATCGGAAACAGCAATGAGCGAGCCGAGGGGGCCGCCGCCATTGATTCGTATCGTGACCGAGCCGTTCTTATCCTTAAGCTCGTCGCCCATCATGGATGCAGCTGTCAGTGTGCGTCCAAGCGCTGCAGTTGCCAAAGGTGTTGTGCCATGTATCTGCCTCATGCGCTCTACCATCTGTGTGCTCTGAACCGCCGAAGCCTTGATAAAACCGTCGTTTGTAATGCCTCTTACGATATAATCCTTCATTTAAGTTTTCCTCCTATATTTTCAATGCGGCAAAATAGAGCCTGTCCTCGTTTCCGGAGGCCTTTGCCATAGATGTATTCTTATAAATGCCAACGATCTTAAATCCGTTTGCAATAAGTATCTCTTTGATTTTTTCAGGGTCATAAGCCCTCTGTTCGTGTGTTTCGCTGTATCTGCGATATTCGCCGCCCGTTTGATGTTCGAAGATATCTACGGCATGAAATGCGCGCATCGACTTTTTGTCATAACCATACTGCCATGCGGCAAACAGCTCATCTTCTTCCCACACCGAGCTCACGCCATCAAGCTTCATAAACATCTGAGGCGTCTTGATATCGAAGATAAACAGCCCGCCTTTATTCATAAAAAGCGAAACTCGCTTAAATGCTCTCTTTACCTGCCATAGCTCGGTCAGATAATTGATGCTGTCGAGGCCGCAGACACATCCGTCGACCGCTCCGTAAAGGTCAAGCTCGCACATATCCTGACACAGGAACATCGGCGGACGCTCGAGCTCTTCGCATTTTTCCTGAGCCACCGAAAGCATATCGGGCGAAATATCCGAAGATATCATCTCGTATCCCATCTTTGAAAGCTCAAGCGAAAGAGAGCCGGTTCCGCAGGCCTGCTCCAGAATAAGCCTGCCGGGTATTTTATATTTTCTGAAAAGCCTGTCAGCGAAGGCAGCATATCCTTCGTAGTCCACGTCAAAGGTCAGTTTGTCATAATGCTCGGCGAGGACTGTATACTGCATCATATCATCCATCTATAACGCTCCTCATCATTTCAGATATATTATTAAAAACCGATGTTCCGCAGGCCTCAAGGTCTCGCCTGTGCTGATGGCCTACCGCTACAAGAGCACAGTCGGCTCCAAGATGGCTTGCCAGCTCATAGTCGTGAACAAGATCGCCTATAACAAGGCATTTTTGGGGATCTGCTCCGCTTCTCTCAAGCCACTGAGTCCCTCTGTCAAGCTTGCTCTCGGCCCTGGTATTATCAGCACCCGATATTTCGGAGAAATAATCCATAATACCCATATCGCTTATCATTTTCCTTAATCTTGTCTGTTCAAAAGAAGAGATAACACACTGCTTTGCCCCAAGAGATGCAAAAGCCTCAAGGGCCTGAGCTGCGCCATCCATAAGCCCCGCTTCGGGCAGGCGAAGATTATAGCTGTCGAGAAACTCGACCTGAATGTCGTCAAAAGATACTATCGAAAGATCAAAAATCTTTTTATAATATTCAATGATCGGAGATTCGATCATGTTCAGATAATCGGCCTTATTGGTAACTTCCATGCCTCGCTTCGTAAGCATGTCATTGACAGCCGCTATCGCAATGTCAACATCATTCATAAGGGTTCCGTTAAAATCCCATATAATGTGGGTATATTTCATATTTCTCCTCCTTTCCAAGGAACTTTTCATCTTTTGCCAAGTCAAAAGAGCAGTAAGATAAACCGGATCTTCTGTTTTCACACAAGCTTTACATTATATTATACTATAAGGAGTGATAAAAATGAAGAGCAAAAAACAGCTGTCTGCTCTTATTCTTGCATCATTAATGCTTTTAAGCTCCTGTGGTGAAAAACAATCACCCGAACAACAGGATGCCGTAAATCAGCCTCCGATCACTCAGGACGCAAAAGAATCCGAGGCCTATATTCCCAAGCCTCAGCCTCTCCCCTCGCTCGGAGAAACAGACTGGAATGATATTCCCGAAGTATGGGAAGGCACAGGCGGTCCCGATGCCAGCGAATGGCTGAACAGCCGCGTGTATTCCACTATATCCACGCTTCATTCGGAAGACTTTTATGAAAACCAGCAGGATGGCC
>JAFQVZ010000164.1 GCA_017407765.1 Clostridia bacterium
GGGGCCGTTCTTCAGGTCGATCATATAGTGATAGAAGGTGATGGGCTTGCCCTCGCGCTTGCGGCGCAGCATGTCCTTTGCCAGGATCTCATACTGCTCGAACAGCTTGGGCAGGTCTTCCTTTGTCAGCGCGCTGGGATCGTCGGGAGCACAGACAACGGGCTCCATGCTGAGCTCGGTAAAGCCGAGATCGGCCATATGGAAGATATCTTCTGTAAAGTCGACATTGTTATGTGTGAAGGTGCCGCGCATATAGTAATCTTTTCCGCCCCTTGCCTCCACGAACTTCTTGAACTTGGGGACAATGGTCTCATAGCTGCCCTTGCCGGCATAATCGCGGCGAAGGCGGTCGTGGATATGCTGGCGTCCGTCAAGGCTGAGGACGACGTTATGCATCTCGCGGTTGGCAAAGTCGATAACCTCGTCGTCAACCAGCATTCCGTTTGTGGTGAGGGTAAAACGGAAGTTCTTGCCCTTTTCCTTCTCTATGCTTCTGGCATAGGCAACGATATCCTTGCATACCTGCCAGTTCATCAGAGGCTCGCCGCCGAAAAAGTCGACTTCAAGATTTCTGCGTGTGCCCGAGTTCTCAACAAGAAAATCGATGGCGCGCTTGCCTACCTCAAAAGACATTACCGCGCGTTCGCCGTGGTATTTGCCCTGGCTGGCAAAACAATATTCGCAATTAAGGTTGCAGGTGTGAGCAACATGAAGGCACAGTGCCTTTATAACTGTGTTTGTGCGCTTGAAATCGAAAGCCATTCCCTCATATACATCTTTTGAAAAGAGCTTGCCCTCCTGCTCAAGCTGGGCTACATCCTCGATGCACTCAATGATCTCTTCCTCATTCACGTCGTCAAGATGTCCCCAGCGCTTCATGATCTCAGAGATGATCTCTTCTCTTGTGTGAGATCGGTACATCTCAATGATGTCATAGGCTACCTCATCCACCGAGTGCACCGAACCGCTGCAGGTGTCGATTACAATATTATATCCGTTAAGTTTATACTGATGTGTCATTTAATATCTCCTGAATAATAAAAGGGGCTGAAATCGGTTCAGCCCCTCAGACTCTGTTTTATCCGAAATACGCGCCGAAGGCTTACTTGCCGCCGTTCTCGCACTTCTGGTTTGCAACGCCGCAGGATGTCTTGCAAGCCGACTGGCAGGATGTCTGGCACTCGCCGCAGCCACCGTTCTGAACGCTCTTGTTCAGGTTGCGTGTTTCCATTGTCTTGATTCTCTTCATGATGTTTCCTCCTTCTGTTTCCAATATTAAAGCATCATAAGAAACGCTGTTTCTATTAAAACATTATGAAGACAATTTGTCAAGATAAACTATATAATCACAGCAAATCAATCCCGATTATTTATATTTTCTGCCCCTCTGCAAAGGGAGGAATATATACATCAGCAGCCGACGAGGCCTCCTGAAAATAGCCGTCAAACCCCAGTTCCAACGCCTTTTCGCTGACCCTTCGATATTCAAGTCTGGTTATTTTTCGGTTGATCTCGGGATAGTCGGCGCACGAGGGCATGGGAGTATACTGGCTCATAAGGCTGAGCAGCAGGTTTTCGCTGCCGTAATGTTCGTGCAGGCCCTCAAGAAGAGCGATCGAATCCTTATGGCAGCCGGGTAGAACAAGATGACGGACGATAACACCCTTTTTCATTATCTCACCATCAAAATGAAGGCCACCTGCCTGACGCAGCATCTCACCTATGGCGGCAATAGCGTTGTCGTAATATCCCGGGCAGGAGGAATATCTTGCCGCAAGTTCATCCGAGCGGTATTTAAGGTCGGGCAGCCATATATCAACATACCCCTCAAGGCTCTTTATGGTTTCGACCTTTTCGTATCCTCCGCAGTTGAAAACGACCGGCACAGTCAGGCGATGCTTCACCATATCCAGCGCACTCTTTATCTGGGGGACGAAATGGCTGCCGGTGACCATGCTTATATTATGGCAGCCCATCTCCTGAAGCTCGAGGAAAATATCGGCAAGGCGATCTATGGTGATTTCTTTGCCCATGCCGCGGCTTACTTCGTAATTCTGGCAAAAAACACATTTGAGCGTGCAGCCGGAGAAAAACACCGTTCCCGAGCCTCCTGTCCCGCTTATGCAGGGCTCTTCCCACATATGCTTCTGATACCTTGCTATCTTCACCTGAGTGCCCTGGCCGCAGAAACCTCTCGACACACTTCTGTCAACACGGCACTCGCGGGGACAAAGCTCGCATTTAATATGTTCCATGCCTCTGCCTCCTGTCTGTATATGCTAAAAATCTTGACGCGTTACGGGCGGGAAATTATAATAATATTTGTGGGAATATCCCATCTATATGATTTTTGACTATCATGGCCTCTTTGTCAAGAGGCAAATAACCATACAGGAGCTGAAAGGAAATGAAATACGGTTTTACCAATATCGCAGCCGCTCTGCCCCAAGTGGCAGTTGCCGACTGTGCAGCCAATGCTCAGGAGATCATCAGGCTCATCGACAAGGCTCATAAGAAGTCGGTCGCTCTGGTCGTCTTCCCCGAGCTCAGCATCACAGGCTATACCTGCGGCGACCTCTTTATGCAGGATCATCTGCTTTCGAGCGCCGAGTCGGCCCTCAAGGCCATCTGTGCCCATTCCCATGATGTTTCTCCCGCCATCGTTATCGGCCTTCCCGTCCGTCATCACGGCAGGCTCTATAACGCGGCGGCCGTAGTTCATCACGGCAGGATCGTCGGTGTCATTCCCAAGACCTTTATTTCGGCCGACGAAGCCCGCTGGTTTGCAGCCGCACCCGAAAAAAACTCTACCGTCAGGCTCTGCGGCGCCGACGTACCCTTTGGCACATCGCTCCTCTTCCGCAGCAGCATCGACCGCGAGTTCTGCTTCTCGGTAGAGATGGGCTCCGACCTCACATCTCCTTTTGCTCCCTCGTCGCGCATGGCTGCATCGGGCGCTCTTATTATTGCCGCCCCCGCTGCCTCGCCTGAGATCGTCGGCGCTGCCGAATAC
>JAFQVZ010000165.1 GCA_017407765.1 Clostridia bacterium
CCCTTTTCGACAGTGGCTGCGGCGAAGGCTACTATACAAGCGGAATATACTCTGCCCTTACAGCAAAGGGCATACATGCGCGCATCGCAGGCATTGACATCTCTAAACACGCCCTCCGCAAGGCATCCAAACGCCTGCCCGAAGGCGAGTTTGCCGTGGCCTCGGCCTATGACCTGCCCCTGATGGACGAAAGCGTCGAGCTTATCTTCAACGTCTTTTCGCCCATGGCCCGCGAGGAGTTCCTGAGGGTGCTCAGGCCCTGCGGATACCTCGTATATGTCGTTCCCTCGGCAGAGCATCTGTGGGAGATGAAGAGCCTTCTTTATAAAACTCCCTATGAGAACGAGGCCAAACGTGAGGATTATGAAGGCTTTGCCTTCTATGAAACACGCAGGGTGCGCGACACCATCACCCTCACCTGCAGCGAGCATATCATGGCCCTTTTCGGCATGACCCCCTATGCCCACAAAACTCCCCTTGAGGGCATAAACCGCCTCAAGGAGCTGGACAGCCTTGCCACACAGATCGGCTTTGATGTGCATATCTACAAAAAACAGTAATGCAAAACCCCGGAGCTTGGTCCGGGGTTATTTTTTACCACTTTATATAGTTTTCGCCGATCTCGCTTTCGGGTGCAAAGAAATCTTCTCTGCCTGCCTGAATAGCCGTGGGGTCAAATATCCAGCTCTCGTCATCGACATTTATCACTATCCACGACCATATATCATCGCCCACCGTGCCGGTCTCGACAGTGTGCTCGATGCCGAGATGCTCCAGCATGGCCGAAGCCGCAAGCACAAAGCCCGACTGAGCCGCTTCGCCCTCTATAAAAGCTCCGCAGGCGGTGTAGACACCGGTTTTGCGCTGGCTGCCCTGCATCTCATTTACAACTCGCTGGGCGCTTGTATCGAAAACAACGTTCTCTGCAAGATATGCGTTGATGCCGCTTATCCTTTCTGCCATGCTTTCTCCCCCGATAAGGGCGGCCGCTTCAGCTGCCTTTGCATCTGTCTCCTCGGCAAGCCTCTCGAGCTCTTCGGTTTCCATGATATACACAGCATCGAGTTCGAGAATAAACCGCTCGCTTTCTTCGGGATATTCCGATACGCTGACTCCGTCAAGGCCGATGGCCCTCGCTCCCGTGCGCATCCACAGAGCATAGATGATTTTTTCGATATCCTGCGGGACAAAGTCAGAGTCGGAAACCGCAAAAACAGCCGAAGACCCAAAACTGTCAAGCATAAGGCTGATGCGGTTGAGCAGCTCGTATTCGCCGCCCACCGAAACGATGTTTCTGATCTCCTCAGGGCTCTTTTTATACTGGATACTCACCGAAACCTCGCGGTAGGTAAGCACCCTCGTCTGCTCGATGTTGATGGATGAAACGCCGTAGATGCCGATGGGGTCCACCGTGGTGATCTCGTTGATAACCGCCTGAAGGTCGGTGTCGAGGTCGCCGCTGTATTCTCCGATCTTAAGCACATCCTCAGCCACCGCCATATTGACCATGTTCATAATGGCGCCCTTGAGGGTGTAATAGCCGGTGACGTTGGACGAATTGTCGTCAGCCAGCGAGACCTTTTCCTTCTCGACGTGTTTTTCTTTTGTATAGTATTCTCCGTCGCTTCCGCAGCCCCACAGCATCATAAGCGAAAGGGCCACCGCGGCGGCAATGATTTTTCTCATAGTCAGTTCCTCCGGATATCTTATGATACCCCATCCCCGCCCCCTCCGTCAAGCCGCAGCACAGACCGATACGGTTTTTGTTGCTTTAAAACGGGTTTGCCATTATAATATTAGGGTCAGAAATAATTATAAATGTGGTGATATATATGAGAATGAGAAGAAAAAAGAACCTTGACACACGCCTTGAGAAATGCGCGGCCTTCTCGGTGGCCGAGCCCTCGCTCAACAAGGGCAAGTGGCGTGAAGCCTTTGGACGCGAAACCGGCGAGCTTCATCTTGAGATCGGCTGCGGCAAGGGCGACTTTGTCGTTCAGATGGCAAAACGCAGCCCCGATGTTATGTTTGTTGCCGTCGAGAAATATCAGAACGTCCTGCTGCTGGCGCTTGAGAAGGTCATGGCCGAGGGGCTGAGCAACGTTCTTTTCATTGATGCCGATGCCAACACTCTGGCCGACGTATTCGATAAGGACGAGGTCGACAGGATCTATCTCAACTTTTCCGATCCCTGGCCTCCCAAGAAGCGCCATAAGCGCCGCCTGACCCACGAAAACTATCTCAGTGTCTACGACCGCTTCCTCAAGGACGGCGGCGAGATCCATCAGAAGACCGACAACACCGGCCTGTTCGAGTTCTCGCTGTGCAGCTATTCTCAGTTTGGCTATACCCTCTATGATGTTACATTCGACCTCCACTCGACCGACTTTGACAACGTCATGACCGAGTATGAGCGCAATTTCACCGAGCAGGGTATGAAGATCTATCGCTGTGTTGCCAGAAAGGGCAAAAAATAAGCATATTAAAAGGCTTCGACTGTAAAAAGTCGAAGCCTTTTGATATTACTACAAATTGATGAGATGGAAGGCAATCAAATAATTTCGCCGCAGGTCGCCTCATCTACCGCCAAGGCGGCGACGTGAAGCTATTGCTGTTTACAGCGCCCCCTTCCCTATCAAGGGAAAGGCTTTGGATGTAACCTCTGGCCTTATGTGAGATTCTTCGACAGCGCACTTCGTGCTTGCTCAGAATGACATTTTAGTGTGCGACGAACTACATCGTCATCCTGAGCGTAGTGTAACGAAGTCGCAGGCATTCCCCACAAAATCTTCGATTTTGCGAGGGCCCCTTTGGGATCAAATAGATTTTTGGCGAATGAATCGCCGAAAATCGTTCGCCGGACTGCCGGCGCGGCGCAGTAGCGCCGTCGGCCCCTGCTCTATTTCTCCCAGAAAAACTCTATTTCTTCGCCGCAGGGGCCGATGCAGAAGGCTATGCGGATAGGCAGCGGCGGCTCGGACGCGATCACAACATCCTTGGGCTCGACGGTGATCTTGTATCC
>JAFQVZ010000166.1 GCA_017407765.1 Clostridia bacterium
GTACCTTATCAGTATTGGTTCTTTATGGACATCTGATGTATAAAATAAAAAGCTCCCCTTGGGGAGCTTTTTTTATGCCTATTTAAGCGAAACGCGATAGATCTGCCTGGGAGCTTCGATGGTTGCGCAGGTGAGCAGCAGGGCGCTTTCGCCGTCGGGAGTAAGGGATATATGGTCGATGCTTGCCCAGTTGTTTGTGCTTCCGTGCAGCTCGAGGCTGCGGAAGTTTTCGCCATCACGATAGAAGCTGACCGTGCAGTCGGACGACTCCTCGGTCATGATCGTTTCAGCCGCCGCGATGACATTGCCTTCGGAAGAGAGCATCAGATAGGAGATATAACTGGTGCCATCTTCGCGTATCGAGATCCCGGTTGTGTCTTCGGCAAAGTCGTTGCCGTCGGGAAGTGAGGTGCCTTTGGGCACACCGGAGAAATGATCGAAATAGGCCAGCCTTTCGCCATAGGGCAGGGCGGTGAGAAACTCGTATTCCTCAAGAACGGTCAGGCTGCCGCCAAGGGAAAGAATAAAGGGATGATAGACCCACTCCCAGCCCAGCACCTTGCCCACAGCGCCGCTGCCGTCGGGCAGCCAGCCTGTGAAATAGGGCAGGTGATAATCAAGGTCGGGGTCGCCGCCCTCGGGAATATATCCGTCATAGCGGGCAACGACTGTGGCAAGGTCCATTTCGGTTATGATAGCGCCCTCCTGTGTCGAAAGTGCGGCATGAGCCTTGTCTGGCGATATGTTTACACCGCGCAGATGCTTGATATGGGCAAGGGATACCTCTTCACATTCAAGAGTGTTGATGTCGATGAACAGGAGGCTTTGGTATTCGTATGTCTCGGTGTTGAGGGTAGCCGCCATGACGGTGCCGTCAGTGAACACTTTGTCGGGATACTGCCCAACTATGCCAACAGGCAGCATATCTCCGGTGAACTCGGCTCTTTCAAGCGAATAGGGCCACAGCTGAACCAGTTCGGAGGGCCTGCCGTCGGTGAGACGCGTGGTGAATACAAAGAGCGTATCATCTGACACGGGGAAGATGGCCTCAATGACCATGTTGTTTTCCTGAAGAAACGATGTGTCGACAAGCTCGGTGTATTCGTTTATATGGGTCACCGAGGCGGTGTTGTCGATAGGCTCTTCGGGAGGCGTTTCTTCTTCCTTCTCGGGTTCGGAAGGTACATCCTGAACCTGATGCTCAGGTCCTTCGTCAGGTTCAGGGTCTGTAAGAAGCTCTTTTTCTCCGCAGGCACATAAAAATGTCAGAATTAATGCCAGCATAACGGCTGACAGGCGTTTAATCATTATTTTTCACCTTTTGCCAGTATTGTTTTGCCTGCTGTTCGGCTTTATTGATGCCTTCCTTATAGTAATCGGCTTTTTTCAGCTCGTCGGGAAGATACTGCTGGCTGATCCAGTTGCCGGGATAATCGTGTGGATACTTGTATGTAAGCCCGCGTCCCAGCTTCTGTGCTCCGCCATAGTGTGCATCCTTGAGGTGGGCGGGAACATCGCCGGTGCGCCCTGCCTCAACATCGGCCATTGCGGCTTCGATAGCGGCCGAGACCGAGTTGGACTTGGGAGCAGTCGCCAGAAGTATGCAGGCCTCGGCAAGGGGAAGCTTGGCTTCAGGCAGACCCAGCTGAAGAGCGCTGTCGCAGCAGGCCTTGACTATGGCCGCAGCCTGAGGATAGGCGAGACCTACGTCTTCGCTGGCCACACACAGCATTCTGCGTGCCGCCGAAGCGATGTCGCCTCCACACAGCAGGCGTGCAAGATAGTGGAGGGAGGCATTGACATCAGAGCCGCGAAGCGATTTGTGAAATGCCGAGAGGATATCATAGTGGGCATCGCCGTCGCGGTCGTACCTCGCCGAGGATTTCTGAGTTACAATTTTTGTGTCCTCGAGAGTGACATTGATCTCATCATTATGACTGCCGGCCGAACACAAAAGTTCCACAGCATTGATGGATTTTCTGACATCACCGCCGCAGGCGAAGGAGATATGCTCGACAACTCCCTCCTCAAGTATGATTTTCTTTTTGTTGTCGCGGGCACAGATGGTGAAGGCACGCCTGATGGCCTTTTCCACCTCTTTGGGAGTGATGGGCTTGAACTCAAACACCGTGCTGCGGCTTAAGATGGCGTTGTATACATAAAAATAGGGGTTCTCGGTTGTGGAGGCGATGAGGGTGATCTTGCCGCTTTCGATGAACTCGAGGAGCGACTGCTGCTGCTTCTTGTTGAAATACTGGATCTCGTCGAGATAGAGCAGGATGCCGTTGGGAGCCAGCAGGGTGTCGAGCTCCGACACGATGGCTTTGATATCGTTGACGCTGGCTGTTGTGGCATTGAGCTTATACAGCCTGCGTTTGGTTTTACCTGCAATGATCTGGGCAAGGGTAGTCTTGCCGATTCCCGAGGGGCCGTAGAAAATCATGTTGGGGATGGCTCCGCTCTCAATGATACGGCGGAGGATGCCGTTTTCGCCGATTATGTGTGTCTGGCCGATCACGTCGTCCAGCTCGGTGGGGCGGATCTTATCTGCAAGGGGCTGATACATTTTTAACCTCCATTTAATCTTTCTTTAGGAACAATTATAACATAACATGGTCTATAATTACAGAGAAAGAAAAACGGCATATCCATCAAAAACAAACATAATATAAAAGGGGAAATGTAAAGTTGGCAATTCTTATGAATCTTGTGTGGATCCTTCTTGGCGGCTGGCTGGCAGCGGCTGCATGGGCAGCTATCGGCCTGCTGTGGTCGGTCACGATCGTCGGCTTGCCTGTGGGCACCCAATGCTTCAAGTTCGCAGTCATGAGCCTTGTGCCCTTCGGACATGAAGTGTTTTTCGGAGGCGGAGCCGGCTCGCTGCTGCTCAATGTCCTGTGGCTGGCCTTTGGCGGGATTGAGCTTGCAGGACTGCACCTTA
>JAFQVZ010000167.1 GCA_017407765.1 Clostridia bacterium
GGTGAGAGTCTGGTCGAGCTCGAGGTCACCGATGATGTTTCTCAGAGTTGTGGCTGTCAGGTTCTCAATTGCCGACATGGGCTGAACGACACCATAGGTGAAGAGCTTGGGGTCGGTAACCTGGAAATAGATGACCGTGTCGATCTGCATGGTTACGTTATCTTTGGTGATAACCGGCTGGGGAGGAAAGTCGGAAACACGTTCTTTAAGTGTTACCTTGTTGGCGATTCTCTCGATAAAGGGGATCTTAAAATGAAGGCCGGTCTCCCAGGTTCCCTGATATGCGCCAAGACGTTCGACGATATATGCGCTGGCCTGAGGAACAATGATGATGTTGCTGGCCAGAAAGGCGATCAGAAGAATAAGAAAAACGATGAATACGATGATGGGGCCGATGCTGGAAAGAGATAACATAGCAATTGTCATAATACTGCCTCCTTGACTGTTTCTACAATAAGTTTAACGCCTTCGATTCGGCATACCTTTATATGCTCGCCCTCGGGGATAATGCTGCCATCAGCCGAGCGGGCTGTCCATATCTGTCCGTTTGCCTTTACCTGACCGGAAGGGACATCGTTGTCGATAGTCTCGACGACCATGCCTGTGTTTCCGATAACACGGTCGGCATTGGTGGCAGTTCGCCTTATGTTCAGGTGCTTAAGGGCGATCGGCCTTACAAGAGTAAGACATACTCCCGACACAATGGCAAAGACGATAAGCTGCGCGATCCATCCGATGCCGGTGAACGACAGAAAGAAAGAGCAAAGTGCTCCGGCTGCAAACCATATACAGTTGAGGTCCATGGTCATTGATTCGACAGCTGCAAGAGCAACGACTATGCCGAGCCATATAAGGTATTCGGGGATACCAAACATAACAAAAGCCTCCTTTCGCTATATTAAGTTGTATTTGTTATTTATACTGCGTTTTGACGGAAAAGTTCCGCTTTTGACATATTATTTTATAAAATATGTCCCAGCAGGCAATCGCCGTCAGTCGATTCGACCTTGACGGTCCTGATTTTACCCGACAGACGCGAACCTTCGGCCTTGACGAGACAGTACTGGGGGCAATGGCCCGAATAGAGGCCTTTCTGGCTCTGTTCAAAAAGAACTTCGACATTTTTTCCGATAAAGCTTTCAAGGTATTCCTTTTTGAGGCGGTCGCAGAGTTCGGCTGCGCGGGAAGCGCGTGCCTGCTTTTCGGCATGGGTCAGATGTCCGGGCATAGAAGCGGCGCGTGTGCCGGTCCTCGAGGAATAGGGGAAGATATGCACCTGAGAAAAGGCACATTTTTCAACGAATGCAAGGGTCGAGGCAAAATCATCTTCGGTTTCGCCGGGGAAGCCGACAATCAGGTCGGTTGTAATGGCACAGCCCGGGAAGTATTCGCGCAGCAGCGTGCAGGAGAGGAAATATCTCTCGGTGTCATACTTGCGGTTCATATCCTTAAGGGTCTTGTCGCAGCCGCTCTGAAGTGAGAGATGGAAATGAGGACAGAGATTGGGATATGCCGAAAGAGTTCTGCAGAAGTCTTCGGTCACCGTTCTGGGTTCAAGCGAGCCCAGCCTGATGCGGGCATTGGGGGCTGCCTTGCAGACCTCGGCGATCATCTGAGTGGGCGAGGGGGTGTCGGGCAGGTCGAAGCCGTAGGAAGAGATCTCGATGCCGGTTATAACTATCTCGAGATAATCCTCGCTGCCCAGCCTTGCCGCTTCGGATATAACCTGGTCGAGAGGCATCGAGCGCGAGAGGCCGCGGGCATAGGGGATAAGGCAGTAAGAGCAGAAGTTCTGGCAGCCGTCCTGAACCTTGAGCAGGGCGCGTGTTCGGCCCTTAAGGCTGCCGGCAGGCATAAAGTCAAAAGCCTTGCGGTCAAAGCCCTGCTGGACAGTGCAGATATACTGCCTGTCTTCATAGGCTTTTTCGGTAAGCTCAACGATGCGGCTTTTGTCACCGGTTCCGCTGATAACATCGGCTCCGCACATTTCGCGCACTTCATCGGGTTTTACCTGAGCATAGCATCCGCATACGACAAGGACGCTCTCGGGGTTAAGGGTCTTGGCGCGGCGGGCGGCATTGCGGGATTTTTTATCGCCGAGAGCTGTGACCGTGCAGGTATTGATCACATAGGCATCGGCAACAGAGGAAAAAGGAACAACTTCGTGACCTCTTTCGCTGAACATTTTTTCAAGGGCCTGAGTTTCAAATTGATTTGTTTTGCAGCCCAGAGTATAAAAAGCTATTTTCATAATATATCACCACTTTAATTTTACATTAATGCATTGAAAAGTGCAACAGTTTCTGAAGCGCCGAGGTATGGAATAAAGAGGAGCTGTGAAACATAGCTTATTTTTGAGGTGGAGAAAATGAAGAAAATAAATGCACTTGTTATGACGGTAATTATGTTGATTTCCTGCATTCCGCAGGTAAATGCTGCTGATGTCCCGCTTGAAGCCCCGGCGGCAATTCTTATGCATCCTTCGGGCGAGGTGATTTTTGAAAAGAATGCCGATGTTCCGATGGCACCTGCTTCGGTTACCAAAATAATGACGATGCTTCTTGTTATGGAGGCACTTGAAAACGGGACTTTGACCCTTCAGGATACGGTAGTGGGTTCTGCCAATGCAGCTTCAATGGGCGGAAGTCAGATATGGCTTAAGGAGGGAGAAACCTTTACTGTTGAAGAGATGCTTAAATGTGTTGCGGTTGCCTCGGCCAATGACTGTTCGGTGGCTCTTGCCGAACACCTGAGCGGAAGCGAGGCGGCCTTTGTTTCTTTGATGAATGAGAGGGCCTTGGAGCTGGGGATGAGCAACACGAGCTTTGTCAACTGCTGCGGACTTGAGGCCGAGGGTCACCTGACCACAGCACGTGATATTGCGCTGATGACAGCCGAACTTATTAAGCATGAATCTATTTTTGACTATACGACTATATGGACCGATACGGTAAGAAACGGGGCTTTTGGCCTTACCAACACAAACAAGATGATCAGGAGCTTTAAAGGTATGAAGGGGCTTAAGACCGGATATACCTCCGAAGCGGGATATTGCCTCTCTGGGGTGGCGGAACGAGATGGGATGACGCTGATCGCCGTTGTTCTGAAAGGGCAAAGCTCCAAGAGCCGAAACAGCGATGTGGCGGCTTTGCTGGAATATGGATTTGCCAATTATGCGCAGATAGAGCTTACGGCAGATCAGCCTCTTATGCCTGTGCCGGTAAGGCTGGGCAAGGCAGATTGCGTAGCTGTCAGCCTTAAAAAGCCTGCTCTGAAACTGATAGAAAAAACAGAGCTTGCCGAAGTGCGAAAAGAGGTTCAGCTGTGCGAAGAAGCTGAAGCTCCTGTGACTGAGGGGGATGTGCTTGGCAGCTTCAGGGTATACAGTGGGGAAGAGATGCTTTGTGATATGGAAATTACAGCAGCGGAAAGTGTATCCAGGCTTACGGTGATAGATGTATGGAAAATGATGTTTTCCAAGGCAGCAATGAGGGGGAAATAAAGCTGTCTTCTGCAGTAGGCTCCTCATTTTTTCAATAAATCATGCCGGTTTGAAAATAAAAAGATTGAAACATTTCAAAGGTCGTGGTACAATGTTGAAAACACCGCTCATGTGGTGATATATGGAAAGTGCAGCAAGCTGTAAATATGGAAAAAATTTTTCATCAATTTACAAATAAGCTGTTGTTGAAAATTGCTTTTCATGTTATTATTAATTATAAACAAAAGGAGGATAACGACTTATGATTAAAGTTATTATGGGATCTCGCGGAACCGGCAAGACAAAGAAGATGATCGAAATCGTCAACAAGGCCGTCAACGAAGAGGCAGGCAACGTTGTCTGCATCGAGAAGGGTCAGAACCTTAGATATAATCTGAAGTTCAGCGTCAAGCTGATCGATGTTTCCGAATACCCCATGGAACTCAATTATGATACAGTCTTTGCTTATATCTGCGGCGTATATTCCGGCAACTACGATATAACGCATATCTTTATCGACAGCCTCTACAAGCTGGCCGGCGATGACAATGCTGATCATGCTGCAGAGTTCCTGGCAAAGCTGGAGCGCTTCAGCGAAGCAACAGGCATTAAGTTCACCATTATGATCAGCGCCGATGTTGCAACAGCTCCCGAAGGCATCAGCAAGTTCTTCTAATCCAAAAGAAAGATGCCCAGACCCCTTGGGGATTGCCGACGGCGATTTCCAAGGGGTTTATTTGCGATATTGATATTGATGAAAAGTATTCTGAAAAAGTTGATATCGGCGGCTGCCGCGGTCCTTGCGTCAGCTGCACTTTCAGGCTGCGCCATTCAGTATGGCGACGGCCTTTTGGCGTTGCCCAGCCTTCCTGCCGAGTATATAGAATTGCAGGGAGAGATCGACAAGGTGCTGGAAACGGGTGCTGTGTCGGCTGCGGCCGAAAGCGGCTCCAACCGTCAGTCTATCCAGCTTGTGGATCTTGACGGCGACAGCGAGACTGAAACAGTGGCCTTTTTCAGAACTGCCGAAGGCAACTATCTGATAAAGGCATATAAGAAAAACGGAGAAAACTATGAAGAGATCGGCTCGGCTGAGGCGGTCGGCCTTACTCTTCATTCTATATATTATCCCACATCCTCGGTGACAGGGCAGAAGTGCCTTGCGGTATGCTGGGGAATTGATGAAAGCAATAACTATGGCATGACGGTCTATTCCTTTACCGACAAAGGCATGGAGAACATACTGAGCGTGCAGTATTCGGGTATCCTGGTTGGCGACTTTTACGGCGACAGCCTTGATGAGCTTTGCTTTGCCATCAAAGATCAGACGGGAGGTCTGATGACCCTGCGCGTATATGAGGCGAGGGGCAATTCCTACGAGCTGGGGGCCGAAGCTGCCCTTTGCAGCGAAGCCAGATCCATATCCAAGATGACACTTGGCAGATATAAGGAGGGCGAGAAGGCCATCTTCCTCGACAGTGTTGCGTATGGCGGCGGATATGTCAGCGATGTTATCACGCTTGACGGAGGAACGTTGGCCCTGAAAAACATTTCCAAGGATCTTGACAGCGGCTCCGGTATCCGTACATGGCGTGCGGTAGAAGTGTTCTGTCAGGATATCGACGACGATGGCATCATAGAGGTTCCCGCAGCCTCCAGCATGATGAGCGCGCTTTATCCCGATGAGAAATACAAGCTCAGCTGGAATGCCTTTTCCGAGGAAAAAACAGATCAGAAGTTAAAGACACTTCATATGTCATCGGACGAATGGTATATTGAATGGCCGGAAAACTGGGATGACAGAGTAGTGGTTCAGACCACAAGATATTCCCGAATGGTCAAGACCGTGTTTTTTGCAATGCCCGACGAATATACTATCGATTCTCTGCCGCAGGGGACCGAGGCCAATACGCTGCTTACCGTATATATCTTCTCGGGTGACAATAAAGAAGCCTATGTCAAAGTGTATGAAGCCGATACGATAGTTCAGAAAGATGGTCTGCTTTATGCATTCGCGTTGGGCAGCGGAGCGCAAGGCCGATATGAAGTTTCGGCAGAAGATATATTGGAAAAGTTTACGAGAATAGAGAACGAGTGGACTTTGGAGGTATATTAAAATGAGTAAAAAGGTCCTCATACTTGAAGATGAAGAGAATATCAGAAAATTTGTAGTTATCAATCTCAATAGAGCCGGATATGAAACCGTCGAGTTTGACAGAGGCGAGCCCGTTGTTGAATATATCAGGGAGAATGATGATGTTGCCATTGCGGTGCTCGATGTAATGCTTCCCGATATCACAGGATTTGAAGTTTGCCGCAGGATCAGGGGTCTCGGCAGCCGCATGGGTATTATCATGCTTACAGCCATGGGTCAGGAGGCTGATAGGGTCAACGGATTTATGACCGGCGCCGATGACTATGTTGTAAAGCCATTTTCGGTAGCCGAACTGGTGGCGCGAGTCGATGCGCTTTACCGCAGGATCGACGGCGACGGCTTTAAGCCGGCATCTGACCCCGAGGTCCTTACTTCGGGCGATTTCAGCCTTAATCTGCGCAGCCGAGAGCTCAGTAAGGCCGGCAAAAAGATCGAGGTCACTCAGGTCGAGTTCCTGATCATCAGCACATTCCTCAAGAATGTTGGAAGGGCTCTTTCACGCGAAGAGATCATGAAGCTGGTTTGGGGCGAGAATTATCAGGGCGACCCCAAGATCGTTGACGTAAATATGAGAAGACTCAGGATCAAAATAGAAGAAGATGCCGCTCAGCCCAAGCATATTATGACGATTTGGGGCTTCGGCTATAAGTGGGAGGGTTAATTCCCTTTCTAAGGAAGGAAGAGGCAGCTGCGATGAAAAAGATAGACAGCTTCACAAAAGGAATAAAGCGAAGATGGCTGATAAATAACCTCAGCATCGTCGCTCTTGTTGTGGTTTTTGCAGTTGCCATAGGTTCTGTTTCCATAAGCAACTATTACACTGCCTCGGTACGTTCGAGCCTTTACAGCAGGGCTTCTACTACGTCGAAGATCATAAATCAGTATATGAGTGAAAGCTATGATGCCTTTTATTTCTATGCCGGAAATCTTGTAAACGACTTTTCCGATAAGGATAAGATCGAGATGCAGGTGATAGATAGATACGGCAGAGTAATGTTTTCATCTACGGGCTTGTCGGCCGGCTTTGTGCCAACGGCGGATGATGTAGGCGATGCGATCAGCACCGGGACAATATCGGTGTTTACCGGTGATGACAAGCTGACGGGCGAGAGGATCATGGCCGTCACAGCGCCTATTTTTGCAGGCAGTGAGAATACATTCATAGGCGCCGTGAGATATGTTACATCCCTTAAGAATCTCGACAGCCAGCTTATGAAGCTCAATATAACGATGACTCTTGCGGCGCTGGCTATCGTCAGCCTTATAATGGTCACCAACCAGTTCTTTATCAAGTCGATCGTCAATCCGGTCCTGCAGATAAACGAGCTGGCACGAAGGATCGCCAAAGGCCAGTATGGCGCAAGGCTTGATGTGGCCTTTGATGATGAGATAGGCGAGCTTTGCGAGACGATAAATAATATGTCGACTGAGATCGCAAGAATGGAAAAGGTCAAAAACGACTTTATTTCGTCGGTTTCCCATGAACTCAGGACCCCGCTTACGGCCATCGGAGGCTGGGCCGAGACTATAGAAAGCGACCTCACCGACACCATGACAGCCACGGCGGGACTGGAGATCATCAAGAAAGAAACACGAAGACTTTCGCAGATGGTTGAGGAACTGCTCGATTTTTCGAGGATCGAGAGCGGCAGGCTGAAGCTTCAGACCGAACTGTTCGATCTGAGGGGCGAGCTTTACGATGCGGTCTTTACCTATAACGAAATGCTTCGCCAGAACGGGCTGGAGATCAGATACAGCGAAGCGGCAGACCCGATCATGGTCGTTGGCGACCGAAACAGGCTTAAACAGGTGTTCCTGAATGTAATCGATAACGCCGGCAAATACGGTAAGGACGGCGACAGCGTTGATATCTCTATTGTACGCCGCGGAGCCGATGCGGTGGTCAGGATCGTTGACCATGGTATGGGCATCCCTGAGAATGAGCTGCCTTTTGTTAAGGAAAAGTTCTTTAAGGGCAGTGCAAAGGGCAGAGGAGCCGGCATCGGACTTGCTGTCTGCAACGAGATAATCGCTCTCCATGAGGGCTCGCTTGATATCGCCAGTACCTATGGAGAAGGCACAGAAATAACTATAACCATTCCGGCAGAGGTCGGGGAAAGCGTAAACTACTAATGAGCGAACTTAAGAAGATAACAAGTATAGGCGGTCAGGCCCTTATCGAAGGCATACTGATGCGCGGACCTGCAAAAACATCTATCGTTGTCAGAAAATCCAACGGCGAGATGGTGCTTAAAGAAGAAGCTATCGGCACAAACAGCCATTCCGATTTCTGCAAGCTTCCTTTTGTCAGAGGCGCAGTTAATCTTTGGGATTCGATGAAATACGGCGTTCAGGCGCTTGAATATTCGGCTTCCTTCATTGAAGACGAAGAAGATTATGTTCCCGGTAAGTTTGAAACATGGCTTTATGACAAGTTTGGCCGCAAGAACGTCGACGATTTCATGATGATGGTCGCGGTCGTTCTGGGATGCATCCTTCCTGTGTGCCTGTTCATTCTTCTGCCTACGGTCGTGGCAGGCATCTTTTCCTTTATCAAAAGCAACCTTATCAAGAATCTGCTTGAGGGATGCGTAAGAATGCTTATTTTTCTCGGATTTGTTATTCTTACATCCAAGCAGAAGGATGTAAAGCGAACATATATGTATCATGGCGCTGAACACAAGACCATTTACTGTTATGAAAAGGGCCTTGAGCTCAATGTGGAAAATGTCAGAAAGCAGAGCAGGTTCCATCCCAGGTGCGGCACAAGCTTTATGTTTGTTGTAGTTATCATCAGTTCTCTGCTCATGTCTCTTTTCACATGGAATAATGTATGGGTCCGACTGATCACAAGGCTGCTCATGGTTCCTGTAATCGTTGGCATTACCTATGAGATCAACCGATTTGTGGGCAAGCGCGATGATGCCCTCAGCAAGATCGTCACGGCTCCCGGGCTGTTTATGCAGAGGTTTACAACGGTCGAGCCCGACGACAGCATGATCGAGGTTGCTATTGAGGCCATAAAGATGGTCATCCCCGAAAGCGAGGGGGATGACTTATGGTAAAAACCATAAATGACGCATATCTTGATGTGCGCCGCGCCCTCAGGCAGGCCGGAGTGTCGGGTGTAGACATCGAAGCACGCGAGCTTATCTGTGTTGCTCTTGGTCTTGATGAAAGCACATTTCATATGAAAAGGCGCGACTTTCTCTTTGATGATAAGATCAAGGATATTGAGGCTCTGGTCGAACGTCGTCTTTCGGGAGTTCCTCTGCAGCATATAACCGGCAGATGGGAGTTCTATGGGCTGGAGTTCAAGGTAACCGAAGACACGCTGATCCCCAGGGCAGATACCGAAACACTCGTCGACACTGCGCTGGCATTTATCAATACAAGGGAAAAGGCGAGGGTGCTGGATCTTTGCTGCGGCACAGGCTGTATAGGCATTTCGATCACGCGCTTCGCGCGCAATCCCATCAATTGTCTTCTGGCCGATATATCTGAAGCGGCACTGAAAGTAGCAAAGGAGAACACTATCCGCAACCGTGTTTCGGGTCAGGCAGCTACCACAGAGTGCGATGCGCTCAAGCCCTGTCCTCCGATGTTCGGAATGTTCGATCTGATCGTCTGCAATCCGCCCTACATCCCCACAGATGAGATCCCTACTCTTGATATTGAAGTGCAGCGCGAGCCGCATCTTGCTCTTGACGGAGGAAAAGACGGGCTTGATCTGTATCGCGCCATTTGTTCAAACTTCAAAGGCGCAGTCAAGGAAGGCGGCGTGATGATGTTTGAGGTTGGTCTCGGTCAGTTTGAAGATGTCAGGGATATCATGCTTGCGGCCGGCTTTGAAGACATAACCATTTTCAAGGATCTCACCGGTATCGAACGCGTGGTGTGCGGAATGGTGCCTTATGAAGATGACGACTGTCCGGAAGAAGGGACAGAAGAAAATCGAACAAATGTTGCGGAAAAACATTTGGTATGATACAATAGCCATATAGAGGATAGTGGGGCAATGCTCCCGGATCCACTTGATTAATATAGAAAAATTATTTGAGGTGGAAAATATGGATAAGAAGAAAGCATTGGAAACTGCACTTCAGCAGCTTGAAAAGCAGTATGGCAAGGGTTCGGTCATGCGTCTGGGCGAGACCGCTGCCCTCAATATCGAGGCTGTTTCTACAGGCTCTATCTCCCTTGACGCAGCTCTGGGTATTGGCGGCGTTCCCAAGGGAAGAGTTGTTGAGATCTATGGCCCTGAGAGCTCCGGTAAGACGACCAGTGCCCTGCATATCATTGCATCGGCTCAGAAGAAGGGCGGCGAGGCCGCATTTATTGATGCCGAGCATGCGCTTGATCCTACTTATGCCAAGGCACTTGGAGTTGACACCGACAGCCTGCTGGTAGCTCAGCCTGACAACGGCGAGCAGGCCCTTGAGATCGCTGAAGCGCTGGTGCGTTCCGGGGCTATTGATGTTCTGGTCGTCGACTCGGTCGCAGCCCTTGTTCCCAAGGCTGAGATCGAAGGTGATATGGGCGACAGCTTTGTCGGCCTCCATGCAAGACTTATGTCGCAGGCCCTCAGAAAGCTGACAGGCGCCATCTCCAAGTCCAACTGTGTTGTTATCTTTATCAACCAGCTTCGTGAAAAGATCGGCGTAATGTACGGTAATCCCGAGGTCACAACAGGTGGCCGCGCGCTTAAGTTCTATTCGTCGGTCCGTATCGAGATCAGGCGTGTTGAGCACATCAAGAACGGAACAACGCTTATGGGCAGCCGCACAAAAGCAAAGGTAGTTAAGAACAAGATCTCGCCTCCCTTTAAGGAAGCCGAGTTTGATATTATGTACGGCGAAGGTATTTCCAAGGTCGGCGAGCTGGTAGATGTCGGCGTAAAGCTGGGCTTTGTCCAGAAGGCCGGTGCGTGGTTCTCGATGGGCGACATAAGATTGGGTCAGGGCAGAGATGCTGCCAAGATCTGGTTCAAGGAGCATCCCGAAGAGGCCGATAAGCTTGAAGCAAAGATCATGGAGAAGCTCCTTGCAGCCATGAAGAAGGAACAGCCCAAGGATGAGCCCAAAAAACCTGCTGCACCTTCGGTTCCCGCACCCGAAAAGAAGGCAAAGGGCGCAGGCGTTGAGATTTTTGCCGACGATTTTGAAGACGACGAGGCATAAATCTGTTATAATATGAAAGACAAGAGGGAAAAGGCGCTTTCGGTAGCGGCAAACGTCCTGACATATAAGAACCGCAGCGCCGCTGCCCTCTATGATCGCCTTATAGAAAAAGAGATCGAAGAGGAAGATGCGGCATACGCCGTAGGAAGGCTCATAGAGCTCGGCTTTCTCAACGATGAGGAATACGGCAGGACTGTGGTGGAACAGTGTCGGGCCAAAGGTTGGGGAAAGATCAGGATCAGACAGGAGCTTAAAAAGAAACAGCTGGATGACGAGCTCATTGAGATGCTGCTTGAGGATTTTGAGCCGGATTATGAAAAGATGAAGAAAATGATCGCCTCAAAGCTTAAGGGAGAGCGCGAACCTGACAGGGCACTGGTCGCCAAGATAGGCGCCAGCCTTGCCAGAAAAGGATTCAGCTGGGAGCAGATACGAAGAGCTCTCAGCGAATATACGGATGAGTTGGAGGAAATGGAATAGTGGCAGAAAAGATTTTTTTGATTTCTCTGGGTTGTGCGAAGAACCTCGTAAACTCCGAGCAGATGCTGTCTATACTCGATAAAGAAGGCTATGAAATAGTCAAAACACCCGAAGAGGCAGATATAGCCATAGTAAACACCTGCGGCTTTATCGAGTCGGCTCAGAGCGAGGCGATTGAGGTCATCCTCAAGCTGGCTGCTCTTAAGCAGGAGGGTATCATCAGCGGCCTGATAGTCACAGGCTGCCTTACAGAACGTTATAAGAGCGAGTTCCTTAAGGAGCTTCCCGAAGTTGACGCGGCGCTCGGCACCGGCAGCTATAACGATATCGCAGAGGCTGTCAAGGCCGTATCGGCCAACAAGAGGGGCGGCGAGTGGTTCAAGAACAGCTCGACCTGCGACTTCTCGGGCGACCGCTATCTGCTTACACCCTCTTACTATGCATATCTTCGCATTTCTGAGGGTTGTGACAACAGGTGTTCTTACTGTGTAATTCCCTATATCCGCGGCCGTTACCGCAGCCGTACGATGGAGAGCCTTATTGAAGAGGCAAAGAAGCTGGCTGAGAGCGGCGTAAAGGAGCTTCTGGTAATTGCTCAGGATATTACACGCTACGGTATCGACCTTTACGGCGAGAGGACTCTTTACAAGCTGCTTGAAGAGCTCTGTAAGATCGAGGGCATCGAGTGGATCAGACTCCATTATATGTACCCCGATGAGATCGACGACCGTCTCCTTGAAACAATTCGCGACAACGACAAGATCCTTAAGTATTTTGACCTGCCTCTGCAGCATATAAACAATAAGGTCCTTAAGGAGATGAATCGCCGCGGATCGGGCCAGCTTATTCGTGAGAGGATCACAAAGATCCGCGAGATGATGCCTGATGCGGTGTTCAGAACCAGCATGATCGTCGGCTTCCCCGGAGAGACGTGGGACGAATATCAGGAGCTTTATGACTTCCTTGAAGAATATAAGCTTGAAAGAGCAGGCTTTTTCTGTTATTCTCAAGAGGAGGGCGCACCGTCTGCAAAACGTGAGGATCAGATCCCCGAAGAGATCAAGGAGGAAAGAAGAAACAGGCTGTTCCTGCTCCAGGAGCAGATCATGAACGATTTCTCTTCTCAGCTCATCGGAAAGAGACTCAAGGTGCTCTGCTGCGGCATTGATGAAAGCGGCAGGCAGTACGGACGCTCTTATATGGACTCTGTCGACGTTGACGGTGTCGTATATTTCGATAATAAAGAAGTAGAGGAAGGCAAGTTTGTTACCGTCGAGGTTATCGACGCCGTAGCAAGCGAACTTTACGGAGAAGTAGTCTCGGAGGATTGATTTTTATGACCACGGCAAACAAAATCACGCTTTTCAGAATCATACTTATACCTGTATTCATGTATATAGCCATCAGCCAGGGGGCTCAGGGCAATCTTCTTGCACTGGCAATTTTTGCGCTGGCAAGTGTA
>JAFQVZ010000018.1 GCA_017407765.1 Clostridia bacterium
ATCCATATTTTAGCGGAAAAAGGGACAGCCGAGAGGTTCTCCCTTTTCATTTTATTTCATATATTTGCAGAACATAGTGCCTAATCGCCATCGAACTACCACATAGATACTGAAAAGGCATAATAATATATCTCATTAGGTGAGTACCGTTTATGCGTGTGCTTACTTGCAGAGATATAGGGTGTGGTAGCCCTTGATGGCGTGCAGGTGTAGTGCACGCTTTTTTGTTTTAACCTAATATTATAAATCTATGTTGACCGCTTTAATTTGGATTGTTGCAATCTTGCTTGCAGTTTTTGTTGTAAAGGCCTTGTGTGATCACGGGCGTGAGCAGAATCAGAAGAAACAAGAGGAGAAAGAAGCCCGGCTGCGAACCTATAAGGAGGATTTAGAGAGAAAGAGGATTCAGAGACAAGCCGAATATGATGCAAGGGTAAAGGAGTTTTCAGATAAGTATGGAGCCTGTGATGTTGATTTGTGCGTGAAATATAATACCGATTCCATAGAATCACATATATATGTACACGACAAATCTTCTATGTTGATTCTTTTGGGTGAAGAGATTCCATATAATAGAATTGTTGGATGCTCTTTGGTTGAAGTTCCAGAGGTTACAAAAAAGGCCGTAACTGAAATGACTGAGGAAACGGTGAGTAAGACATCTACAGGTAGTATGTTAGGGCGTGCTTTGGTTGGAGGTGTGCTTCTTGGGCCAGTTGGCGCAGTTGTCGGAGGAGCGACTGCAAAGAGAAAAACAGAGGCAACACCTGTGTATAAAACGGTATATAAAGATGAGGTCAAGATTAAGTATGTAGTCCAAATAACAGTAAATGATTTAAATAATCCGGTGCGTTCTGTAATGTTTGGCTCGCGTAAAGAGGAAGCACTGCATCTGGAATCTATGGTAAATCTTATAATTGCTAAAACTAAGTCGTATGAAAAATAGAACTATGATCCTCGGGCTTTCTGTTCTGATGTTTGCCCTAATAATCGCTAAATTAATATCTGATAATATTAAGGCTAACACTTATCCTTTATTCTTTGATAAATCGAATATTCATACGGAACGAGATGAGTATGATAGAGTTACGCAGAAGGTTATCAGTGATAGGTATAGTCACATCGCACCAGAGGGAGTTTGCCCGTTTTTAATCGCAAATAAAAGGGATGATGCTGTTTCGTTTGGTATGGCAAGAAATCAAATTTTATCTATGGGCTTTGTGACGGATTCTATTTGTATCGGGAATAGTATTATCCCAGCTGAAGTATATTATTGCTTTTCAGACGATGATAGGTTGGAGCAAATTAATGTGAAAGTATTTTATACATCCCAACATAACTCGAAATATAATTTTGACTTGTTTTTAAAATATATTAAAGAATTATATGGATCTCAGTATTTACACCTGGATCACTATGTGTATGGCGCTGCGGATTTTTGGGTTTATGAAGATTGCTTCTCGGGATTATATGTTGAGGATGATCTATACTCGAAATATGCGTATTTTACAGTAAGTGATCTTTCTAATTTGTCCTCATCTGAATTGTCGGATATATTCCATTATGGTATATGTAAGTATGGTAGTATGGAAGAATCATATAAAGGTCGTATTAATGCTAATGAGGGTAATAGCAGGACAACTGAAAGAACTTATAAATATGGAAATTCTGACACATATAAAGGGAGTTCGCAACAAGCTGCGGACTTGGCAGCAATAGATAGATATGGGGCTAATAATCCTGACTTTTGGTAATGTGCCGTGTTTTGGCACAATTTGTATATACTTTAGTAAAGTTAAACTTCAAACAAATATACATCCTTATGCTCAGCGTTTTACTTTACATTCTCTGCACGATTGCATTTCTGCCGGAAGCATTCAGCCGAAAAAAATGATCAAAAAAAATTTTTTAAGGTCGCACCACAGCCCACGCGAGACTCCGGCTATACCCCTTACCCCCTTGTTCGGTTCTGCTCTTGCAGTTCTTGGATAAGATGATTATCTTTGCCCTTGAAATCGGATGCTAAAGCCGATTATCAATAACGCATTAACGGTGTCAGGAATTGCTCTTGATGCCGTTTTTATTTCATAGGTTGCCGAATGGTTGCCAAAATATGAAAACACAAAAGGCTAACTACTTGGTTATAAAGTAATTAGCCTTTTAGTCTGTACCCGGAGCCGGGATCGAACCGGCACGGATTGCTCCACTGGTGTTTGAGACCAGCGCGTCTACCGATTCCGCCATCCGGGCTGGTTGTGCTTTTCTGTAGCCTGAAATCAGGTCGGAAAGAGGCACGGGAAGGTCTTGCCTTCCGATTGGAAATGCAAAGGTATCGGAATTTTCGGAAATTGCAAAAAAAAGGATACATTCACATATCCCAAATTATACTATCTTTGTAAGATGTAAATCCGAACTATATGGAAAATCAAGATATCCAATACCAGCCCGTGCCCGTGAAGAGCTTTGTTATTGTCGGAAAGGACAAGAACGCCTCAGTCGAAAAATATCTGACAGGCCTGCTCTCCACATACGATCATCTTTATGCGTTCATCGACAAGCAGCTTATGATGAAGTCGCAGGTTGTGCGTGATCTGGCTGTGGAACTGCAGGCGATGGGATGTCCGATGAGGGCGGTTGAGGCGACGGAGGAGGCGAAGACAATGGATTCTGTGATGGAGATGTGCTCATGGCTGATGGACAAGGGTGCGGACAGGGATGCCGTGCTGGTGGCCGTCGGCGGGGGCATCACGACCGATATGGTCGGATTCGCAGCCGGAATATACAAGAGGGGAGTGCGGTATGTGAATGTGCCTTCGACCCTTCTGGCGCAGGTGGATGCCGCTCTCGGCGGAAAGAGCGGGGTGAATTTCGAGAAGTATAAGAATATCCTGGGCGTCATCCGTCAGCCTGAAATCACATTCATATGGCCGTATCTTCTGACCACTCTCCCGCGTCGTGACTTCCTTTCCGGGGCGGCCGAGATGCTCAAGACCTTCATTATCGAGGACGGGGGCAACTACCGCAAGGCCGCGGACCTGTTCTTCGACATGTCAAGCGAGTACAACATGGAGGTGCTGATGAACGGCAAGGATGAGAAGAAGACATGGACAGGAATCGTTGAAAAGCATATGGGAACGCTTTGCGAGCTCATCAAGGCTGCTGCTCATGTGAAGGCCAGGATCGTTTCGCGTGACCCGTTCGAGAAAGGCGAGCGCAGGAAGCTGAATCTGGGCCATACCTTCGCGCATGCGATAGAGACCCTTGCGCAGAGGGATGGCGGCGAGCGTTTTAACAGCCATGACGGAACGGAAGAAGTGCATGGCGTGACCCACGGCGAGGCTGTCGCGATCGGCCTGACACTCGCCGCCCGTCTTGCCGACCGCTATTACCGAAATGACCGCAACGAAATCACCGCTCTCGAGGGGCATATCAGTAATGACCTGTGGGATTGCGGCATACCTTGTTTCTGCCCGTATTCGATCGAGGAGATGGCGCAGGTCATGAAGAAGGATAAGAAGGCCGAAGGCGGAATAATCCATTTCGTGCTTCCGAGGTCAGTCGGGGAGGTGGATGTCGTCGATCTGACTGTCGAGTATGTATGCCGTCTGATGGCCTGATACCATGCGGTAGAACCGGAAATTCCCCTGAATAGAAAAAGATTATGATTTGTACAACAATACAGAACAGAACCCTGGAGCAGATATATGAGGCTCTGGAACAATGCGAGATGGCCGAAATCCGTCTCGACCATTGCCCGTTGAGTGCCAAGGAGATAGATGAACTTTTCACATCAGATGTTCCCCTTGTCGCGACCTGCCGTATCAGCGAGATCGCGGCAGCCGAACCGTCCCTTCAGGACCTGCCGGAGCAGAGCCGCGAGATCAAGGCCATGCAGATCGCCGAGAAAAGGCTCATAAGGGCTATCGAGGCTGGTGCGCGTTATGTTGATGTGGAGATCGAGGCGCAGAAGCAGATGTCCAAGCGCGTGCGTCAGGCCGCCCATGAGAACGGAACCGTATTCATCCGTTCGTACCATGATTTCGAGGGCACAGATTCACTCGAGGCGCTGAAGGCTATCGTCGAGAAATGTGTCTACCATGGCGCCGATATGGTCAAGATCGTAACGACTGCCCGTACGCCAGAGGATGTGCAGAAGGTCGCGGCTCTGTACGACTGGTGCCGCGAGGAAAAGGCCTCCGGAAATGATAAGACAGGCTCATTGGCGGACGGTGGGCTCATCGCGTTCTGCATGGGCGAGGCCGGACGTCAGTCGCGTGTGGACTGCCTGGCCCTCGGCGCGCCATATACATATGCGGCCCTGACCGAAGAAGAGGCTGCCGCACCCGGACAATGGCCGCTCGAGCAGATGCGTGACGCCGTCTATGGTGATTTCAGGTTCATCGGTACAGGCACCGCGAACGGAAACGGGGAAAACTGTCCGCATTTCACGATGCCTTCGTCGAAGAGTTTCGCCCAGCGTGCGATCATAGCGGCGGCTCTCGCGGATGGCGTATCTCATCTCAGAGGATATACCCCGTGCGGGGATAATGAGGCGGCGCTTCAGGTAGCACGTAATCTGGGAGCAGAAATCAGCGTAGAGGGTAATGAACTGATCATCAAAGGAATATCGGCAAGCTTCGGTAGTCTTGCCCAGCTCAGGTCTGAGGATGGAACCCCGTCTGAGGACCAGGATGGCAACCCTGTGCTGCACGTGGGAGAGTCCGGGCTTCTGACAAGAATGATGATTCCGGTCATGGCGCAGCTGTCGTCGAAGC
>JAFQVZ010000168.1 GCA_017407765.1 Clostridia bacterium
AAAATGCTCGGTCAGCTGAGCCAGAACATCGGCTGCGCCGAATGTGCATGCTGCGATCCAGTTGTGGCCGCATGCATGTCCGTTCTGGTTGCGCTCGGGGCCATAGCCGGGAAGAGCATCATACTCAGCAAGGAATGCTACCTTGGGGCTGCCGGAGCCGATCTCGCAGCGGAAAGCTGTGTCAAGGCCGCCGTAGGGATACTGAACGCGGAAACCGCGCTTTTCCATCTCCTCAACGAGGAACTTGGAGGAATAATATTCCTGATTGCCCAGCTCGGGGTGACGGAAGATCTCGTCACAGATGTGATTGTAAAGACCGATATTCTGCTCAGCAAGGGCATACGCCTGCTGCTTTACGTCCTGAATGTTGCTCATTTTTTACAAACCTCCGATTAGAAGCCGATTGCTACAGCGCCGATCATAAAGATGCACTGGAAGGCGAAGATGATACCGAACAGAGGTGCAACGAACTTGAACCACTTGCCGGCGGGAGCGCCCATAAGACCGGAGATCAGGAAGATACCGTTGGGCCAGAACATATTGGAGTAACCGTCGCCGAACTGGAAGGCCAGAACTGCTGTCTGACGTGTAAGGCCGATCATATCGGCAAGAGGAGCCATGATGGGCATAACAGCCGAAGCCTGACCGGAGCCCGAACCGATAAAGAAGTTTACGATGTTCTGAACTACCAGCATACCCAGAGCCGATACATAGTTGCCCAGAGCGCCCAGAGTCTCACCCATTGTGAGCAGGGGCTGAGAGAGACCGTAGATGATGGAGTCGATGATGGAGCCGCTGTTGAGAACAACGACGATGCCGCGCGACAGACCAACGACCATAGCGCCGAACATCATGTCCTTAGCAGCCATAACGAAGTTCTGAGCGATATCGTTGGGGCCCATGCCGCCGCCTACGATAGCCGAAACGATCATAGAAACGAGGAACAGAGCCGACAGCTCGTTGATGTACCAGCCCCATGTGATAGTGCCGTATACGAGGAAGAAAATTGTGACCAGGAATACGACGATGCAGCCGACCTGACGCTTGTTGAGGTAGCAGTTCTCAAGTTCATCCTTGGAAGCCATGTCTGTTGCGATAGAGAGCTTTACGCCGTAGAGGTAAGACTTTGTGGGGTCAGCCTTGATGCGGCGTGCATAGCGCATTACATACCAGATAACGATTGCCTGGAATACGCAGAAAATGAGGATACGGTAGGGAAGGCCGTAGGGATACTCGACCTCGGCAATGCTCATTGCAACACCGATGGTGAAGGGGTTCAGTGTAGCCGAAGCAAAGCCTGTGGCAGCTGCAACATAAGTCATGCATGTGCCGATGAATGCGTCATAGCCAAGTGCGATGGCGATGCCGACGAATGCGGGGATAAGGCCGTATGTCTCTTCGCTCATGCCCATTGTGGAGCCGAGTACGCCGAAGAAGATCATGATTACGGGGATAAGGAGCTCGATCTTGTTGCCGAACTTACGGATCAGACCGCCGACCATGGCGTTGAATGTACCGTTCTTGAGAAGAACGCTGATCCATGCATAGGCAAATACGATAAAGAAGATGATATCGGCAACCTCAGTAAAGCCGCTGGAGATGCACTCAAACAGCTCAAAGGGACCGACGGGCGACTGCTCTACAAAATGGAAAGAGCCGTCAACTACGACCATACGTCCATCGTCGTTTGCGACACGGTCATATGCGCCTGCGGGGATGATGTATGTCATTATCATTGCCAGCACGATGATGCCGAAGATAACAACATAGTTGTTGGGCATTGTAAAGCCCTTCTTGTTCTTGGTGGACATTTCTTTTTCCTCCGGTTTGATTTTTTCTTACCGTTTTTTCCCGGGGGCTTTTTTGACAAACAAAAAAGCCCATGCGTTAAGGATAACACATGGACACATAATTACTTCTTATGTACCTGGTCATACCTAACACAATTTACCCTGGGATAGCTCTCCTTTGAAGGGTGGTAACTTTCCTTCAAAGACAGTCCTGCACCTTTCGGTTACAGTCCCAACCGCAGTTCTGACGTGCGGCTTCGGCGTCGACGCCTTTCACTTTGTTTCACCGGCTTTCGGCCTCCGCAAAGTTACTGATCGTAAACGCGACCTCTACCTCATAGCAAATGTGAGGTATGGCATGATAATAGCATATACCCCCCTGTTTGTCAACTTTTTTGTAAGTTTTCTATTAACTTTTTATGTATTTTCTTCCCTATAGCCGAATATTTAAACTGTCCGGCTTAAGGATATATAATTTCGTATAACAAAACTCGGTATTTGTTGCATTTTTTGTGCAAATCGCCTACAATGAAGCTATCAGGACAAATAATATGATTATAAGGAGAAGTATTATGATCAGAAATAACACAAGAACATTCCTTAAGCACATCAGCGGCGACCGCGCCTTCCAGACCGTTGCCGAAGTATCCACCTTCCATCGCATTCAGGGCTCCACCGGCTTCCGTGCCGCAGCCGAGCACTGCCAGCGCAAGCTGGAGCGCTGGGGTTTTGAGAATGCCGAAGTTCTCTCCTATCCCGCACGCGAGGATGTTATTTTCGGCACATATCCCTCCTTTAAGGAATGGGACTGCAAGGCCGCATGGTGCGACCTCGTCGATCCCGAAGAACGCCGCCTTGCCGACTTTGATGCCTGCGCCATCTCGGTCATTCAGAAGAGCGCCCCCTGCGATTTCCGCAATGATCCCCTCGAAGTCATCATGCTCGACAAGGGCACCGATGAAGCAAGTTACAAGAATGTCGATTTCGAGGGCAAAATGGTCTTCGTCCGCGACGATATCAACAAGGTATACAGCTGGGTAGTCGAAAAGCGCGGCGCAGCCGGCCTCATCACCGACTTCGTCCTGCAGGATCCCCATGTCCGCGGCCGCCACGACCAGTCCGACACCCTGCGCTATACCTCCTTCTGGTGGAAGCCCGGCCAGAAGACCGCCTTCGGCTTTGTTCTCTCGCCCAGAGAGGGCGACCGTTTCGCCGAGCTCTGCACAAAGCTTGCAAAGGAAGGCAAGCGTCCTCAGGTAAAGTGCTATGTCGATTCTTCCATCTATGACGGCGAGATCGAGAATGTAACAGCCTATCTGCCCGGCGAGCTGGACGAAGAGATCCTGCTGGTTGGCCATCTTTGTCATCCACGCGCCTCGGCAAACGACAACGCCAGCGGCACAGCCTGCGTAATGGAAGCCATTAAGACCATCAAGATGCTCACCGAGACCGGCGAACTGGCCCCCCTCAAGCGCGGCGTAAGAGTCCTGCTGGTTCCCGAGTTCACAGGCACATACGCATATCTCGAGAAGATCGGCGCTGAGGCAAAAAAGATCAAGGCAGCCTTCAACCTCGACATGGTAGGCGGCCGCCAGGATCACGGCTATGGCCCCATCACCATCACCGATATTCCCCTCGAAACCCCCTCCATCGTTTCCGATGCCGCAGCTGTTATTCTCGACGAGGTAAAGCGCCAGGTCACCGGCATGATGCCCGATGCCTACTGTCCCCTCTTCAACAGCCACATGACCGATTATTCGGGCGGCTCTGACCATGTTGTATTCAGCGATCCTCAGACCAATATCCCCTGCCTCATGCTGGGACAGTGGCCCGATAAGTATTATCACACATCCACCGATACTCTCGATAAGGTCGATCCTTATATCCTCTCCCGTTCGGCAACCCTCGCCGCCTCCTATGCATACACCCTTGCAAACCTCGAGCCTGCCGATATCGGCGAGCTTTGCAACACAGGCCTTGCAAGAACCGCAGCATATATCACCGATCTTCAGACAAAGATCAACCGCGGCGCGCTTGATCCCAAGTTCTATCATGGACGCGTAGCCCGCTATACAAAGTGGCGCCTTGCCTCCATCGATAACTTTGCCCAGTGGCTCGAAGGCGATTTCACCGACGAGCTCGAGGCCGAAAAGAAGCGCGTAGTCGCCCTTGTAAAGGCCCTCATCGGCTTTGATCCGCTCGCCCGTCCCGTGAAGAACATCGCAACAAAAACACAGCGCGACAAATATACCCTCGTTGTGCGCCGCAAAAAGAGTGTTCCCATAATGATCGACAAGTTTGTCGGTATGTTCGGCGAAGAGGCCGATGCCAAGCTGCATGAATATATTTCGAAACACGGCCGCAAGCTGGGCCATGCCGCAGGCATTGCAGTCGATTATCTGCTGGACGGCAAGCGCACGACCCTCGAGGCTGCACGCGAGCTGGCATACGAGTTCAACATCTATGCCCCCGAGGCGGTTGATGCCTATGCAAGGCTCCTTGTCGAGCTGGGCTATGCCGAAGAGGTAAAATAAATGAACGCCGAAAAACGTCTGAGCGAGCTGGGGCTGGAGCTTCCTCCCGTCCCGGCTCCCATCGGCTCTTATGTCACTGTCAAACAGCAGGGCAGCCTGCTCTATCTGTCGGGTTCGGGCCCGATCGTTGGCGGCAAGGCCCTCTTTCAGGGCAAAGTCGGTGCCGAAGTAACACCCGAACAGGGCTATGAAGCCGCCAAGATCTCCCTTCTCAATATGCTGGCCATCCTCAAGGATCACCTTGGTGACCTCGATCGAATCAAATCGGTAGTCAAGCTGCTCGGCATGGTCGCATGCGCCGACGGATTCTATAATCACCCCTCTGTCATCAACGGCGCTTCCGATCTTCTTGTCGAGATCTTCGGTGAAAAAGGCCGTCATGCCCGCTCGGCAATTGGCGTCTATTCCCTGCCTATGAATATTCCCGTCGAGATCGAGCTTATCGTGGAGGTGGAATAATGAGTTGGGTAAATGAACTTCGTATGCAGGTTCCCGTCTGCGAGAAATGTGTATATCTCGACTGCGCCTATGACTGCGGCGGCACCACCTTCTCAAAAGAAGCTGCCATGCGCTATTTTGACGACTGGGCTGTTTCTGCCGCTGCCATCGAACGCGGCGGCCCCGGCCGCAAAACCTTTTTTGATCTTGCCGACAGCACACGCGAGATGATCTGCCGCCTTATCGGTGCAGACGATCCCCGCGAGGTCTGCTTTACAAGAAACACAAACGAAGGCATCAGCCATGTTGTTATGGGTTTTGATTATGCCCCCGGCGACAATATCGTCACCGATGATATCGAGCATCCCTCGGTCATCATGCCCTGCCTCAATGCCCAGAAACTCAAAGGAGTCGAATGCCGCGTAGTAAAGGCCGAGAA
>JAFQVZ010000169.1 GCA_017407765.1 Clostridia bacterium
ATTCGATGCCTTTTGCGACATCGTCGACAGTATATGGGAACTTTATTTCTATCGGAGGAAACGACTCAACTGTGGCATCATACATAGGTGTACCATCTGCCATTTTTAACGGATAAGTTGCTATACTAAGAGGGAAGATGGCGATATCTTTATCAGGCGAAACAAGAATATCCACAATTCGATAATCTTCCTTTTTTATTTTCATATCAAATCTCCTATGGTAAGTTGTTTCATGCGTTTTTACAAAAAGCCACCCCGAGGGGTGGCTTTTCTGATATGTAAGAGCAATTATGCCTCGAGAACCTTGGCGATCTCCTGAAGTCTCTCGATGATGTTGATCTGCTGGGGGCACTGTGCCTCGCACTGGCCGCAGCGATAGCAGCTCGATGCACGGCCGCGATCCTTGATGGCGTTGTTATAGGCACTCTTGGCACCCTGGAGGTTGCCATATACCAGATAGTTGTTGTATGCCTTGAAGATAGCGGGGATGTTGATCTGCATGGGGCAGCCGGCTACGCAGTATTCACAGCCTGTGCAGGGGATTGTGGGGATGGAGTTGAGGATATCAACTACCTTTGCGATAACTGCATTCTCTTCCTCGTTGAGGGGCTGGAAGTCCTTCATATAGCTTGTGTTGTCTTCCATCTGCTCAAGGTTGGACATGCCGGAGAGAACTGTGATGAGGCCTTCGCGGGATGCTGCGAAACGAACAGCCCAGGAAGCGATGGAGGCATCGGGATTAGCCTTCTTGAATGTCTCCTGAACTTCGGGAGTCATTGTTACGAGGTTGCCGCCCTTTACAGGCTCCATGATAACGACGGGCTTGCCGTGCTTCATGCAGACTTCGTGGCAGAGGCGGGACTGAACACCTGCGTTGTCCCAGTCAGCATAGTTGATCTGAAGCTGAACGAACTCCATCTCGGGATGAGCTGTCAGGATCTGATCGAGGACCTCGGCAGAGTCGTGGAAGGAGAAGCCGACATGCTTTGCAATGCCGCGCTCCTTGAGCTTGAGCATGAAGTCCCAAACATTGAACTTGTCGCAGATCTCGAGCTTATTCTTGTTGAGGGCATGCATCAGATAGAAGTCGAAATAGCTTACGCCTGTGCGCTCGAGCGATGTCTGAACGAAGGCTTCCATGTCTTCTTCCTTCTGAATGTTGATAACTGGGAGCTTGTCGGCCAGCTGGAAGCTCTCGCGGGGATAACGGTCGACGATAGCGGCCTTTGCAGCTCTCTCCGAAGCGCCGTCAGCGCCGTAGACATAGGCTGTGTCGCAGTAGGTGAAGCCGTTTGCAAAGAAATGGTCGGCCATCTTCTTGACCTGCTCGATGTCGATAACGCCGTCGGTCTGGGGCAGTCTCATAAGACCGAAGCCCAGCTTGGGGATCTTACATCCGATGTAATCGTTAGTCATGGTTTTGTATCCTCCTGATGTTTAAATATTATCTGTTTCTTCTCTGAGACAGGTGATGTTCTTACCTTCTACGTGATAGAGAGCGAACTCACCGGGCATGTGTCGGTCCATAAGCTCGATGCTCTTTTCATAATCGGGAACCTGAATCTTTACCGAGATGCCGCAGCTTGCGTTGATCTCGCGCAGAACCGGCATGATGACCGCATTCATGTGCTCTTTGAGCAGCTTGTGTGAAGCGATAGCACCATGGGTCGATTCGAAGGTATAAAGATAGTATGCGTCCATAACACACCTCAAAAATAATTAGATACAAATATATTATAACTCCAAAACAGTATATTTGTCCAGCAATTATATATCCGGTTGCAAATCTACCTTTATAAATGTATAATGATGAGGCAAATAAAATAAAGGAGACAGATAAATGCTTAATGCTCTTTATGTATTTCTGCCCTGCATAGTCGGCGGCGTCATTCAGGCCACCACCGGCTTCGGCAGCGGCATCTTTGTAATGCTGTTCTTCCCCATGTTCCTGCCGCTGCTCAAGTCCAGCGCGCTGTCGACCCTTGTCAGCGCCTATGCCTGCATCAGCCTTGCATGGAAACACCGCAAGAACGCAACGCCCAAAATCGTCATCATGCCCGCGATCTTCTATTTCGCGGCATCCTTCCTGGCCATCAAGTTCGCCACCGGCGCCGATATGGACGGCCTTAAGGCATTCTTCGGCCTGTTCCTTATCATTATTGCCATCTGGTTCATGTTCTTTGCCGACAGAGTCAGGCTCAAGCCCAACCTGCTGACAGCCGCAGTCTGCGGCACGGTGTCGGGCATTGCCAGCGGCCTGTTCGGCATCGGCGGCCCTCCCATGGTCATCTATATCCTTGCCGTTGTAGGCGATGATAAAGAGGCCTATATCGCTAACTCCCAGTTCTTCTTCTCGATGACCTGCCTTTATACCACTGCGCTGCGTATTTTCAACGGCATCCTGACGGTCGACCTGCTGCCCCTTGTCATCCCCGGAATGCTGGGTATGTTCATAGGCAAGACGGTCGGCTCGAAGATCGTTGAGAAGATCGACATTCTCTTTATGAAGAAGCTTATATATGGCTTCCTCGGCCTTTCCGGCCTGCTGACCTTCGTCACAAATATCTGATAAACACGGCTGCCTTCGGGCAGCCTTTTGTTTTTATGTAAAAAGCATTGCATATACCATAAGGGTATGGTATAATAATCAAGTAATTCGCATAATTATTCAATCATCCGTCAGGAGGAAATACAAATGTTCAAAAATGTTATCGTAAGAAGGCCTTCCCGTTCGCTGGTCGACGGAATCACATCGGCTCCCGAGCTGGGCAAGCCCGATTATGAAAAGGCTATTCAGCAGCATGATGCATATATCGAAGCCCTTAAGCAGTGCGGCGTTCAGGTGACTGTTCTTGAGGCTATGGAAGAATATCCTGATTCCTGCTTCATCGAGGATGATGCCGTTCTGACGAAAAAGTGCGCCATCATCACAAACCCCGGCGCTCCCTCGAGAAACGGCGAGAAGGAGCATATCGTCGAGGTCATCAAGAAGTTCTATGATGAAGACAAGATCGCTTATATCGAGGCTCCCGGCACACTCGAGGGCGGCGACGTTATGATGGTAGGCGACCATTTCTATGTAGGCCGCTCGGCAAGGACCAACGAAGAGGGCATCCGCCAGTTTATCGCCATTCTCGAGAGCTTCGGCCTGACCGGCTCGGAAGTTACACTGGAGAAGGTGCTCCACCTCAAGACCGGCGTCAACTATCTTGAGAACAATACCTTCCTTGTTGCAGGCGAGTTCGTCGAAAAGGAAGAGTTCAAGAATGCAAAGCAGATCCTCATCCCCGACGACGAGGCTTATGCCGCAAACTGCATCTGGGTAAACGACAAGGTCATCGTTCCCTCGGGCTTCCCCAAGGTAGCGCAGGCCGTAAAGGACGCAGGCTATGAAGTCATTATCACTGACACATCGGAATACCGCAAGCTGGACGGCGGCCTCAGCTGTCTCTCGCTGAGATTCTAAAATATCCAAGGGCTCTCCCGCAAGGGAGGGCCTTTTTGCTTGACCTGAGCGTGGGAAATATGTTATATTCAAAATACGAAATCGTATTTTGAAAGGAGGCATAGGATGAGCACCGAAAGGGAGCTGGCCAGAAGGCTTAATCTGGCCTCCTACAGCACCGATTATGCCTATTATCTCAACGAGCAGCGGCATGGCATAAAGACCTCGGAGATGTGCCTGCTCTATGCCCTTGACGACGGGCAGATGCATTCGCAGAACGACATCTGCCTTCAGTGGGAGATCCCCCGAAGCACCCTCAACACCATCATCAAGCAGTGGGAGCGGCAGGGGTATTTAAGGCTCACCCCCATTCCCGGAAAGAGCCGCGAGATGCACATCAGCCTTACAGAGGCCGGAAAAGAATATGCAAGGCCTTTTCTTGAAAGCGTTTATAAGGCAGAGGACGAGGCCATAAGAAAAACAGTTGAGAAGTATTCCGAGGCTTTTGTAGAGGCTATGGAGTATTTTGACAAGGCGATCAGAGAGGCATTTGAAAGAAATAACGAAATGAAGGAGAAAAATGATAATGAATAAGCTTGGATTAGGATTCCTGCGCCTTCCCATGACAGGGGAAGAGGGGGCAAAGGTCATTGATATGGCAGCGGCTCAGGCTATTGTCGACCGCTATATCGAAAAGGGCGGCAAATATTTTGACACGGCCTATACCTATCTTGACGGCACCAGCGAGCCTGCGCTGCGCGAGGTGCTTGTTAAGAGATATCCCAGAGAGTCGTTCA
>JAFQVZ010000170.1 GCA_017407765.1 Clostridia bacterium
TAATACGACAAGTTGAAAAAACCGCGCAAGTAATTCGGCTTTACAATTAAGTATGCAAAGTCGATTGATGGCTGTTTTTGAAGTTTTATGGAAGTAATTGGACTGTGCTGGAGTGCATCGAAGAAGCTGCTCTGTAGGTACTTAAGTTCGCGGCTTTGTTTATGTGCCTGCGACAGAGCCGAATCTACAGAGTTTTTATAAGGGAATAAAAAGAGCCGCCCATATCTACGCAGCAAAGGTCGTGAAGACCGATGTACTATAGATATGCGCGGCTCGGTGTTAAGTACTTATTAAGCTTATTCCGAAGCACCGAAAGCTTCGGATATTACATTTATAATTTAGAGGATCATTCCAGTTCTTCATCCTCGTCAAAGAGGACCCAAGAGTCATCAGGAAGCTCTTCATTGTAGTTTTCAGACGGAGGGACGCCCATATCTTTCCTTGTTCTGACGGCAGCGCCAAGGCTTTTGAGTGTATCTATACTTTCGTCGGAAAGTGATTCGCAGCCGTCGAAGGCGTTTTCTGTGATCTCGATGTCGGAACTCATGATAACAACCTCTTCGAGCGAGCGGCAGCCACTGAAGGCCAGGCCCTCGATGCTCCTGACGCTTTCGGGGATGACCACCTTTCTGAGGGACGAGCAGCTTATGAAGCAGTCATAGGGGATCACCTTTATCCCTTCGGGAATGGTAACCTCCCTAAGCTCCGGGCAGGCTGCAAAGGCGCTGGCACCGAAGAATCTGACGGTTTCGGGGATGATGATTTTTTTCATTTTATCGCAGCAGCGGAAGGCGGCATCTTCGATGCGCTGGCAGCCATAGGGCAGTTCGATCTCGGTTATTTCGGCTTCGTGGAATGCCTCTTCGCCGATGATTTTTACACTCTTGGGAAGGGTTACGGTGTCATCCGGATAGAACATATAATAGCGCACGGGAACTTCGGAGACATCCTCGGGCAGAGGTTCGGGCCTTCTGCCTTCTTCATATTCTGTATATTCGTCATAATCCTCATATTCACCATAATCATCGATGTAGTTATCATCGTATTCATGAGCTATGGCATCTTGAGGCAGCTTGCCGCCGTGGCATTCAATGTGTTTATCGGCAGAGAATGAACAGTATCCAAAGTCTATATCATTGCCATTCAGGAATACATCTCTGAGCTTTGTATAGCCAAATGCATATTTGCCAACCGATTTCAGAGTAGAAGGAAGAACGATCTTTTCGATGCAGCTGTTTTCAAATGCGGCTATTCCGATCTCTTCAAGGCCTTCGCAAAGGGTGAGCTCTTTGAGTTCCCATGCAGAAATAAAGGCATTATTGCCGATGACCTTGATATTTCCGGGAATGGTCAGGCTTATGAGCTCCTGATTGAATGCCATCCAGCCATAAGGAACTTCGGTCATGCGATCAAGCTGATCTATCGAGTCGTAAGAGCATACGGAGCAAAGATCATTCGCGCTTATGGTTTTTCCCTCGGGAAGATATACGACAGTATTGCCGCAGAGGCGGAAAGCGGTGGGGTGGATAGAGGTCACGCTTTCCGGGATGGTCACCCACTGAAGGCTCTCGCATTGCATAAAGGTAAGCGGAGCGATCGCGCTGACAGTAGATGGAATAGTCATATCTTCAAGTCTTCGGCAGGTCAGGAATGCTCCGCCGCCAATCGTCTCAAGGCCTTCGGGAAGGTCGAAACGCTGGAGATTCGTGCAGAAAGTAAAAGCTTCTTCGCCAATATGCCTGAGTTTGCAGGGCACATTGATCTTTTCGAGGCTGTAGCAGCGGTGGAAGGCACGATTGCCTATAGATTCGAGACCGTCGGGAAGAGCAACTGTTTTAAGGCGCTCACATCTGTAAAAGGTCAGGTCTGCAATGGTTTTTACTCTTTCAGGTATGGCGATGGATACGATGTTGCTGCACGAAAATGCTCCTTCACCGATGCTTTCGAGGCTGTCGGGAAGAAGGATCTCTTTAGACTCGGTAAAAGAAAATGCCATCGGTCCAATGGTTTTAAGCCCCTCCGGAAGGCTGAGCTTCTTTATACAGCAGCCTGAGAAGGCACTGTCGCCGATAGATTCGATCCTGCCCTCAAACTTTACTGATGCGAGATCACGGCATCCGTTAAAACAGTTTTGAGGAATAGATCTAATTTTATGGGGAATGTTTATGGTTTTAAGGCCATAGCAGTCCAAAAAAGCTCCCTCACCGAGTTCCTCCAGATTTTCGGGAAGTTCGACTGATTTAAGTGCCGAGCAGGAGAAAAATGCCTTTTCGCCGATGACTTTAAGACTTTTGGGGAGAGTGACAGAGCGGATATTCAAAAAGGCAAATGCATTCTTGCCGATGATTTCGACACCTTCGGGGATAACGAGCGAATAGAAGTCATCGCGTATATCATAGCTGAAAAGCCCTGCTCTTTTGACCATATCATGGGTTATCTCAACAGCACCTCCGGGAACGGGGAATATAAACTCCAGTTTATTCATAGGATCAACTCCTTAGTGATTTGTTCTGTATCAAGATTATACTGCGAAAGGGTGAACGGGTCAAAGAATAAATTGTAGCTTATATGTCCTAATGACAGAAAAATCCCCGTACAGATAAGTACGGGGATAAATATCAGATATTGAGCAGAACCAGCGATACCAGAATGGCGCCCATTGCGATCCACTGTGTCTTGCGAAGCTTTTCTTTAAAGAAGAGCACGCCAACAATGGTGATGAGCATTATGGTGGCTACCGCGCGTGTGGGATAAACGATGATAGCGGGGAGCGACTGAACAGCCTTAAGGGTAAAACGCGAGCTGAGGAAGTTGGGGATGCCGATAAGAGAACCGAAGATCAGCTCATTCATTCCAAACTTCTCCTTGTTTTTCAGGGAAACGGTTGTGCAGATGACTACCGCTGCCGCAAATGTCCAGAAAAGGAAGTTGGACGACAGATCGGGGTTGCCGATCTCACCGAATACCTTCGAGCCCGAGCTTGCGCCGCCCTCGGCAAACAGCAGAGCGATCAGGATACCCATCGAACCTACTTTGAGGCCGTGGCCTTTGTCATAATTCATCATGACGATGGCGGCTATAGCGATCGCCGAACCTATAAGCTGAACGGCACGGGGCTGTTCACCGAAGAAGGCAACCGACAGAGCAAAGGGGATAAGCAGGCCGCCGACTTTGGAGAAGATGGACGACAGAACGACACCGTTAGATTCCATACCCTTCTGGTTAAGGATAAGGGCAAGGAAGAAGAAAAGGCCGTTTATAAGGCCGAGGCCAAGGGTGAGAGCAGCGCCGTCAGCCTTTGGCATGACATTGCCAAAACCCATTGCAAGGCCGGAAAGAAACATACAGATGAAATAATTGACCGACAGCATGCTGGTACGGCCCTTTACGCGTCCCTGGCTGAAACGCATAACGAGGGCGATCATAGCGCTGGTTACGATCGAAAGAACGAGATATAACATATCTTTTTTCCTCTCTTTTTATAATCCGTCGATAATTATACCACGCGTAGTTGCGCAGGGCAACAATAAAAGCTCCCCACATGGGGAGCTTTTAGATTTAAATATCAGACGTTAAATCTGAACAGAACGACATCGCCGTCCTTGCATGGCCCCAAAAAATCTTCGATTTTGCGGGGACCCCTCGGATTTAATAGATTTGCGGCGAGTGAATCGCCTGCAAATCATGCGCCGTCATTCTGGCCGACGGCGAACGTCATTACGTACGGCGAACAAGTTATACGTTGAATCTGAACAGAACGACATCGCCGTCCTTCATGACGTATTCCTTGCCTTCGCTGCGGACAAGGCCCTTTTCCTTTGCCAGTGCAAAGGAGCCGCACTCCATCAGCTGATCGAAATGAACGATCTCGGCACGGATAAAGCCGCGCTCGAAGTCGCTGTGGATCTTGCCTGCAGCGCCGGGAGCCTTTGTGCCGCGTGTGATGGTCCATGCTCTGACCTCGGGTTCGCCTGCTGTCAGGTAGGAAATGAGGCCCAGACGCTCGTAGGAGAGGGTGATGAGGCGGTCGAGGCCCGACTTCTCAAAGCCCAGCTCGCTGAGGAACTCGGTCTTCTCTTCACGGGTCATGCCGGCCATCTCGGCTTCCATGCTTGCGCAGATGGGGAGGACGTCGCTGCCTTCCTCGAGAGCGAACCCCTTGACAGCCATATAACCGGGGTCGTTCTCATAGTCGCCTGCCAGCTGCTCGTCACTCATGTTGGCAGCATAGATAACGGGCTTGTCGGTGAGGAGGTCGACTGTTTCGATGATCTCCTTATCCTCGGGGCTGCACTCGAATGTGCGTGCTCTCAGGCCCTGCTCGAGGTGAGCCTTAAGGTCCTTGAGCAGAGCTACTTCGCCGAGATACTTCTTGTCGCCCTTAGCCAGCTTTTCGGTCTTATCAATGCGGCGCTCGAGCATTTCGATATCGGAGAAGATAAGCTCGAGATTGATCGTTTCGATGTCGCGCAGGGGATTGATAGAGCCGTCTACATGGATGATATTGTCATCATTAAAGCATCTTACAACATGTACGATGGCATCTACCTGACGGATGTGCGAGAGGAATTTGTTGCCAAGGCCCTCACCCTGAGATGCGCCCTTAACGAGGCCGGCGATATCGACGAACTCGATGATAGCGGGGGTGATCTTCTTGGGGTTATAGATCTTTGCCAGGTCGTCCAGCCTCGAATCGGGGACGGGAACGATGCCTACATTGGGGTCGATAGTGCAGAAGGGATAGTTGGCTGCCTGAGCGTTGCCGCTGTCGGTCAGCGCATTGAAGAGGGTGCTCTTGCCTACATTAGGCAGGCCGACGATACCAAGTTTCATATGTATATTTCCTTTCGGGATGATATTTTTTATTATTACGCTAATATTTAATTATACAGTATATAAACCTCTATTTCAAGCTGTCTTACAGCAGGTTTTTAGTATAAATCAGCATTTCATATACCGAACCGTCGCGGGGGTCGGTCTTTTGCTCACTTCCGGTGAGTGCGAATCCGCATTTTTCAGCCAGGCTCACTGAGGCAAGGTTTTCTGCCCGTGTAGTATAAATAAATGTATCGGCACCGGCTTCTTTTGCCATGTCAAGCAGCAGATGAACCACTTGTCTGCCATAGCCGTGACCTGCATAACCAAGGCCAATGGCAATGCCGGAATCTTCGGCAGTGTGTTCGTCGGTCATTTTAAAACCGGCAAAACCGATAGGCATATCATCGAGGCACACCAGCCAGCCATAGTTGTTTTCCTGATAGGCAATGGTTTTCTCTATGCGGATCTTGGCCTCATCAGAGCTTTCGGTAACCTTCCAAAGCATATACTTTGCCGTTTCTGGCTTTGACCAAACATTTTTGTACATGGCTTCCCAGTCTTCAAAGACAGCTTTGCGGAGAGATATGTCAGCCTTCGATGCCATACATTTCACCGTATGTTTCGACAAACAGGGCAAACACACCCTCAAGGATATCTTCATCTTCTATTGTCGAATAGGTGCCGTCTTCCTCTTCGTGCATGATAAAGACTTCGGCTCCGTCATCTACCGGCAGCATGATGGCATAGAACTCGTCTTCGTATTCAACGGTCTGGACTACTTCAAGCTCGAACTCTTCGCCGTCGTCGGCTGTAAATCTTACGATGATGCTGTTATCCATAAAAATACCTCCATTTGATCCTATGCCTGTTATTATACATTTTGATTATACTTTGGTGCGGCTTCAATGTCAAACCATCGGTATATTCTGCATTGACCCGGGCATAATAGCGGAAGGTGATGTTCTATGAAAAACAGAAATATCGGATATTATATTCTTTTTATCCTGATCCCGGTTTCGGTAGGCGGGATAGGAGGGTTCTTCACACAGCTGTCTATGGACCGGTTCAATGCCCTTGAAAAGCCCTTTTTTCAGCCGCCGGAGATCGTCTTTCCTATAGTATGGACGGTTTTATATGTATTAATGGGCATTGGTATGGCAAGGGTGTGGCTCAGCGGCAGCCCCATCAGGCGCGATGCCTTTAATTTCTATGCTTTGCAGATAACAGCGAACTTTATATGGACACTGCTGTTTTTCGTAATGGAGATGCGTCTGAGCGCATTTCTGTGGCTGCTTCTTCTGATAATATTGGTAGGTATAATGACAAGACTGTTCTGGAGAGCCGACAGTCTTGCGGGAAAGCTCCAGCTGCCATATCTGGCCTGGAGTGTGTTTGCGGCTGTTCTCAATCTGGCTGTGTGGTATCTCAATAGATGATAAAGGGCCTGTTTCTCGCTGCGGAACAGGCCTTTTCGTATTGCTTAAGGGATGAAAATGTGTTATTATTTACAGAATATTAATCCAAAAATAACGCAGTTAATTTATAATGGTATCAGAAGAAACATGTGCGGAGATTATCCGTTTTTCATACTTGGAATGAGGTGTTATTGTTATGCAGAAAACGATCCTTATTATCGAAGACGACAGCAACATCCGTGAGCTTCTGAGGCTTTACCTTGAACAGGAAGGCTATAAGATAGAAACCGCTCAGGACGGACTTGAGGGCCTCCGTGTCTTTAAACGTATACATCCCGACCTTATCCTGCTCGACCTTATGATGCCCGTTATGGACGGAACTCAGGTCATCAAGGAGGTGCGCTCGGTTTCCAAGGTGCCTGTAATCATGCTTACCGCCAAGGGCGAGACCTTCGATAAGGTCGCCGGCCTTGATCTGGGCGCCGATGACTATGTCACAAAGCCTTTTGAAACACGCGAGCTTATTGCACGCATCCGCGCCGTTCTTCGCCGCTACGGTGATGAAGAATCGCCCCGTAAGCTTGAGTTTGATAATCTTATTATCGATAAAGAATCCTATACCATCACCGTCAAAGGTGAAAAGATGGAGATCCCTCCCAAAGAGATCGAGCTTCTTTATTTCCTTGCATCTTCGCCCAACCGTGTATTTACACGCGCTCAGCTGCTGGATGATGTATGGGGATTTGATTATTTCGGCGACACAAGAACTGTAGACGTTCACATCAAGCGCCTGCGCGAAAAGCTTCAGGATGTTTCGCCTAAATGGGAGATCAAGACGGTGTGGGGCGTCGGATATAAGTTCGAGATCATTTCTGACAGCGATAAATAATTATTCCCGCCTGCGCCTCATATTTTCTGAGGCGCGGCGGTCTTTTGGGAGAAGAGACCGGTGAAAAGTCTGTTTTTTAGAAACTTCTTTTTCTATGCTGTGCTTATTTGCGTCTCCTTTACAGCATTGGGAAGCACATTTACATATCAGATCAATGATTTTGCTCTTCAGGAAAAAATGAATATGCTTTCGTCCACTATGACAAGGGCAGCCGAGAGCACGGTGTCTTATCTCGAAGAAACATCGGTAATAATGATACCCAGTGCGGCACGCGTTTACCGAACGTCGATGACGCAGCTTGCAGCCGACTGTGACGGAACCATTTTTGTCACCGATTCCGACGGCGAGATGCTCCTTGTGGCAACTAAAGACGGATGTTATTCTCAGCAGGGCGGTTTTGTTCCCCAGAAGGCAGTCAACGATGTTATCACAAAGGGCAGTTATTATGAGCTGTCGAATATGGGCGGTTATCTGTCAAGCACTCACTTTGTTTCAGGCACCACAGCCAGGTTCGGAAACGAAAGTGAGATATTGGTTTTTGCTGCCATCCCGTCGGATACTACGCTGGTTTTCTTTGTAAATATCGTATCGACATTTATGCTGATGGCGGTGTGTGTGCTGGTAATGACGCTGATCGCCACATATTTTATCACCTGGGCTTCGGTCAAGCCTATCAAGATGATAACGGGAGCGGCAAAACAGTTTGCCCGCGGCGACTATTCGGCACGTATTCCTCTTCCGCCTCACCGTGATGAGATATATGATATGGCCTCATCCTTCAATAATATGGCCGAATCGATCTCAAATAATGAAATGATGCACCGCGACCTTATCGCAAATGTATCTCACGATTTGAGGACTCCTATGACAACTATAGGCGGCTTTGTAGACGGTATTCTCGACGGAACCATCCCCCCCGAGAAGCAGGATTATTATCTCAGGATCGTTTCGTCTGAGATCAAGCGTCTTTCGCGCCTTGCCAACAGCATGCTTACAATGTCCAAGATGGAATCGAGTGAGGAACTGGTGAAGGCTCCCTTTGATTTCAGCGATATGGTCATAAAGATAGCCTTCAGTTTTGAACAGAAGATCAATGATAAAAAGATAGATCTTGATCTCGATATTCCCGACACCTGCAGCATCAATGCAAACCACGATGCGCTTTTTCAGGTGGTTTATAATCTGTTTGATAATGCCCTCAAGTTCGTCAATGAAGGCGGCGAGATAAAAATCTATGCCGAAGTAAAAAGCGGCAGGCTGCACTTCAATATCCTCAACACGGGCAGCGAGATAGACCCTGAGAGTCTGAAACATATTTTCGAACGATTCTATAAGAGTGATAAATCCCGCGGGGCCAACCCTAACGGCAGCGGCCTGGGGCTTTATATAGTCAAGACCATAATCGGCCGACATGACGGCGATGTTTCTGCAAAGAGCAGCGACGGCAAGACCGAGTTCCATTTTAATATCCCTGTATAATTTTTTCAGAGGTGACATCAGTGGCCAGAGATCCAGGTTACGATAATAATCAATATTACAATGATTTTCAATTTAAAAGCTACGACGAGATCCTGGCTGCAAGAAGGCGTAAAGGCAATGCGCGCAAGGGCTGCATAATCGGATTTATGTTTGTCATAAGTGTGGTCGTTCTTTCGGTAGTCATCGGTGTGATGGGCGGCACATATATCCTTGAGCGCATAATGCAGCGCTTCACTACTCTTGGAGAAGAGCAGGAAAAAACAGATGAGCTTCCCGAAAAAAACAGTTATGGGCAGCAGGGCGGCTATGCTATCGAGATCGAAGAGCCCGATGCCGACGCCGAGCCGCTTATTACGGCGTATGATGTAAGCTCGGTGGTGGAAAAGAGCAGGCAGAGTGTTGTCGGAGTGGTATCTGAGAGCTATTCCAACTTCTCGTCCAGCGGCACCGGCACAGGCATTGTCCTCAGCGAAGATGGCTATATAGTCACAAATAATCATGTAATTCAGGGCGGCGACAGCATAACGGTCGTTCTTGAAGGCGGTGAAAACTGTCCGGCCATCCTTATCGGCGCCGACGAGCACACCGATATTGCCGTACTTAAGGTGCAGTGCTCGGTCAAGCTTATACCTGCCGAGTTCGGAGATTCCGAAAAACTGCGAAGCGGCGAGCCGGCGATCGTTATAGGAAATCCCGGAGGACTCGATCTTCAGGGAACGGTCACTTCAGGCGTAATTTCGGCTACCGACAGGCGGATAAATGTCGGAAGCAACGTTATGAGCCTTATTCAGACCGATGCATCCATCAATCCGGGCAATTCGGGCGGGCCGCTGCTGAACAAATACGGCCAGGTGGTAGGTGTCACATCTTCCAAAATATCGGCCGACGGTTATGAGGGCCTTGGTTTTGCCATCCCCGTAAGCACCGTAAAACCCATAGTAGAAGAGCTTATCGACAACGGATATGTTTCGGGAAGGCCGCTTGTTGGTGTTTCGGTAAGGACCGTAAGCCAGCTGGCGGGCGCTTTCTACGGCTTGCCCCGAGGAATGCTGGTTGACCGCATTGCCGATGGCTCGGCAGCCATGCAGGCAGGCCTCCAGCCGGGAGATATCATAACCCACCTTGGAGGAACACAGATAAGAACGGTTTCCGAGGCCTGCTATGTACGAAATCAGTACAGCGCAGGGGATACAATAGCCCTTTCCTTCTACAGAAACGGTCATATATATGATATAAGCTTTGTTCTTGACGAACAGCAGTCCGACAACACAGCCTGGGATTTCTAAAGTGTCCAAACAGCCTCCCGCAAGGGAGGCTGTTTTCTGTTGTGTTTTAAAATACAGAGCGGTATAATAAGCTTATTCTGTTTTTCAAGGGGAATATGGATATGGATGATTTAAAAAGCAGCCAGCTTGGCATGATCTTTACGAGCAGCTTTCTGGGAGCAGGCTTTGTATCGGGTCAGGAGATCATGCAGTTTTTCGGTGTGTTCGGCAAAATGGGAGTTGTGGGAATGTTTCTGGCCATTGCTCTTTTTGCTGCTTTTGGATTTATTTTTATGTACCTTGCCAAACGGGAAAAAACAACTGCGATCGATCGGATCATAATGGGAGAGGGAAGCAGAGGCGTTGGTGCCTTTTTCAACGGCATGTCGCTTCTTTTTCTGTTCGGCGTCACTGTCATCATGCTTGCCGGGGCAGGAAGCCTGTTTAATCAGCTGTTAGGGATCCCTTATTTTGTGGGAAGTGCCATACTTACAGTTCTGCTGGCCCTCCTGTCGCTGAAGGGCATAAAAGGTATATTGGTCGTGTCGCAGGCAGTGGTCCCCATCCTGCTTGTCATGGTAGTGATCATAGCAATATGGTCCTATGGAGGGCTTGAGCCGGCTCAGGTGCCTGACTCACAGATGCAGAGCGACAATCCTCTGCTCAGCAACTGGCTTTTGTCGACATTATCCTTCTTTTCATATAATATCCTTGCCTCGCTGGCAGTACTTGCGCCGGTGGCACAGCAGACACGCAGCATGAAGACGATAGTAAAGGGAATAATTCAGGGCTCGATCCAGCTTTTGATGATGTTTGCCTGCATCCTTCTTTCTATGCAGAGGTATTTCGGCCTGATCGGCGAAGCGGTGTTCCCTATGCAGGCTCTTGCCGAAAAGCTGAGCCCGATGCTCGGGTTGGCATACACACTTCTTCTTTTGGCTGCAATGTTCAGCGGAGCTCTGTCGTGTATGTATGGAGCGATAGTTCAGTTGTTCGGAGATAAGGAAAATAAAAAATCGGTAGTCCTGATGCTGTGGGCAGCGGCATTTGTCTTCAGCATGGCAGGTTTCAAAGAGCTTATATCGGTCATTTTCCCGGTGTGCGGTTATGCATATCTTGGTGCGATGCCGCTTGTGCTCGTGAGATTTTTTAAAGTATACGGAAAAGCTAATAATGCATAACGAAACAACCGGCCTATGGATCATAGGCCGGTTGTCTTTATCAGGATTTTCAGTTTTTCTCTCTCGCCATGCGGCTGGGGCAGTTGGCCGCGTTTTTGCAGCCTGAGCAGCCTGCGCAGCCGCCTTTTTTATGGTCTTTTATCAGAGAGCGGACAGCCATGCCGACCACTCCGGCAAGGACTGTGATAACGATCATATCTCCCATAGATTTCCTTACTTTCTGGCAGATGCCGATATCTCGGTGTTGTGTCTGGAATCAGCCTGATAGCCCTTGCGGAAGATCAGATACAGAAGTGCGGCAAGCGCGGCAGCAGCGGCGACCGTGAAGATGCCAAAGCTTGCTTCGCCGGTCATAAGGCCTGCAAACTGATATACGATCATCGAGATGACATAGGCAAAACCGCACATATAAGCGATGGTCGCGATTGTCCAGCGAGTGTCGTTCATTTCGCGCTTGATGGCACCCATTGCTGCAAAGCAGGGAGCGCACAGCAGGTTGAAGATCATAAAGCTGTAGGCACGAACGGGGCCGAAATCGGCAGCGATCATGCTCCAGATCTCATTTCCGACTTCGCTGATCTCGGCGCCCTGATTATAAAGCGTGCCGAATGTCATAACGACCTCTTCCTTGGCTATAAGGCCTGTGATGGTGGCAACAGCGGCTTTCCATGCCATTTCGCCTGCCCAACCCAGGGGATAGAAGATCCATGCGATCATCTTGCCGAGGGTGGCCAGCAGCGAGTGGTTATTGTCTTCGACTACGCCGAAGGAACCGCCGGTGAAGCCATAGCTCTGGAGGAACCAGAGGACGATGGAGCTGACGAGGATGATGGTGGTTGCACGTTTTACAAAGTCCCAGCCGCGGTCCATTGTAGAGCGGAGGACATTGCGGGGAGAGGGAAGATGATAGGTGGGAAGTTCCATTACGAAGGGAGCAGGCTTGCCGGCCAGCGCCTTGAACTTCTTGAGGATAACGCCCGAGATGACTACTGCGGCAACGCCGATGAAGAAGGCCGAAACGGCTACAAGAGGTGAATTGCCGAAGACGGCGCCCGCAAACAGGCCTATGATAGGCATCTTTGCGCCGCAGGGGATAAAGCCCGTGGTCATAACGGTGATCTTTCGGTCGCGCTCCTGCTCGATGGTGCGGGAGGCGAGGATGCCGGGAACGCCGCAGCCGGTGGCTACCAGCATGGGGATAATACTCTTGCCCGAAAGTCCGAAGCGGCGGAGCAGGCGGTCCATGATGAAGGCGACTCGCGACATATAACCTACGTCTTCGAGCAGAGCCAGCAGGAAGCAGAGAACAAGGATCTGGGGGACAAATCCGAGCACTGCGCCTACGCCTGCGAGAATGCCGTTCATGATAAGGTCATACAGCCAGCCGCTTACGCCGAGGCCGGTGAGGACAGAGTCGAATATACCGGGAACGATCTCTCCGAAAAGGACGTCATTGGCCCAATCGGTGCCCATTGTGCCGATAGAGAAGGAGTAGCTTCCCATTGCGATGGCATACATGAGAAACATGATGCCTGCGAAGATGGGAAGGGCCAGCACACGGTGGGTAACGATGCTGTCGATCTTATCAGACAGCGACATACTGTGCTTGGCGGCCTTCTTGGTAACGGCCTTTTCAACAACTCGCTCGATAAAGCCATAGCGCTGGTCGGCAATGA
>JAFQVZ010000171.1 GCA_017407765.1 Clostridia bacterium
GATGACATAACCCTCCGCATAATCCATATACATAATACCACATTTTCTGTATATGTACATTATTTTTGTAAAAATAGGTCGATATTTTATATACTGCAGGTTCATATAATTTGTTCCATTAATTATAATAATTTCCTGTTTTTCCAAATAAATAAAACGCACCTTTCATGAAGGTGCGTTTTTTAGTACTATGGACTTATTTTACTCGTATAAGCGTATCAAGCAGCCCGGCTGCCTTATCTCTTTCATGCCTGTATGTATTCTTCATGCTCTCAAGTTTGCCGTAAACATGGGATATCTTATCGAGAACAGACCTTGTTTCACCGCGTGAATCGTTGATCCTTCCCTGCACCGTAAGGTCGACAAGAAGGCCGTCGAAAATAAAGTCGGCTCCCTTAAGGGTGCTCATTGTATTTACGTTATAAATGGGCAGGCCCACATCAAGATCCTTAAGCGCATTCCTCAAAACCCCTATACGCTCCTGGAGCCTGCGCTGGCGCTCTCTGACCTGATCAAGCTTTTTCTGCTTGGCTGCAGTTGCCACCATGCCGCCGCCCGCGGCATCCCATACGCCAAGGCTGCTTGCCGAATCCAGCATCGAAACGATTTCACGGGCCTCTCCTCTGGCAAGGGATGCCGCTCCCATGGCACGGTCGATATCCCTTATCCGTCTGTCAAGCTCGTCGATATACCTATCGAGATCCTCTACCTCTTTGCCATGTTCGGGGTCGGTCTTCATATACTCTTTCAGTTCATCATACTTATCACGTATCCTTACCTCAAGGCCATCGTAGCTCTGAAGAGCCGCCTTTGCGCTGCGCAGCTTTACACGGCACTCCTCAAGGCTGCCGAGAGCATCGCGATGCATGGTCTCCGCCTCATGGACATCAAAGCGCTCTTTTTCAAGCATGGGTTCGATTTTTCCGGTCAATGAGTAAAAAAATGTTTTAAGTGATCTCTTTTCAAGAAGAGCAACATCACTCTTTTCCTTATTGAGCCTGTTGCGCTGCTGATATTCCTGCTTTCTGAGGCTGTCTTCCATCTCATTGAGCAGAGATAACTCTTTTTCTATCTCTTTTCGGCACTCCACCTGATGCTCAAGACCACTGAGTTCCTGCCTTAACCGATTCTTCATCAACGCCGCCCCTTTCTGCTGAAATACCATTTTACTCTATTATAACTTAGACTGTCTATTTTGCAAAATGTTCCCCCGCAAGAAAATCTTACGGGGGAACAGACAAATATATTCAGATTAATACATCATGTCGCCCATGCCGCCTGCGGGTGCAGCGGGCTGGGGCTCCTTCTTCTCGGCAACGAGGGATTCTGTTGTCAGAACCATCGAAGCGATGGAAGCAGCATTCTCAAGAGCAGTACGTGTGACCGTTACGGGTTCTACGATGCCGGCCTCGATCATATCGACATATGGTTCAGTGTAAGCGTCAAAGCCATAGCCGACCTTGCCGCTGATGCGGATGCGCTCGATAACGACGCTGCCGTCAACGCCTGCGTTGAAAGCGATCTGCTTTACGGGCTCTTCGAGAGCCTTCATAACGATCTTGGCGCCTGTCTTCTCGTCGCCTTCCAGTGTCTCTACCAGCTTCTCAACAGCGGGAATAGCGTTGATGAAGGCTGTGCCGCCGCCGGCAACGATACCCTCTTCAACAGCAGCTCTTGTGGAGTTGAGAGCATCTTCGATGCGGAGCTTCTTCTCCTTCATCTCGACCTCTGTAGCAGCGCCGACCTTGACGACTGCAACGCCGCCTGCCAGCTTTGCAAGACGCTCCTGGAGCTTCTCACGGTCGAACTCGGATGTTGTGCGCTCGAGCTCGGTTCTGATGATATTGATGCGGCCCTGAATAGCCTCGGGTTCGCCCGAACCGTTGACGATAATTGTGTGCTCCTTTGTGGACTTGACCTGACCTGCATGGCCCAGCATAGCCATGTTTGCATCCTTGAGCTCATAGCCGATCTCTTCCGAGATAACGATACCGCCTGTCAGAGCAGCGATGTCCTTGAGCATCTCCTTACGTCTCTCGCCGAAGCCGGGAGCCTTGACTGCCAGGCAGGAGAATGTGCCGCGCAGCTTATTGACGATAAGTGTGCTGAGAGCCTCACCCTCGATATCCTCTGCGATGATGACCAGCTTCTTGCCGGACTGCAGAACTTCCTCGAGGAGGGGCAGGATCTCCTGAATGTTGGAGATCTTCTTATCTGTGATGAGGATGTAAGCATCGTCAACGATAGCTTCCATCTTCTCTGTGTCGGTTACCATGTAAGGAGTGATATAGCCGCGATCGAACTGCATGCCCTCGACGACCTCGCTGTATGTCTCGGCTGTCTTGGACTCTTCAACTGTGATAACGCCGTCAGCTGTTACCTTCTCCATGGCCTCTGCGATCAGCTGGCCGATGCCTTCGTCGCCCGAAGAAACAGCAGCAACTCTTGCAATGTCTCTTGTACCGTTGACCTTCTGTGCGCCTGCCTTGACCTCGTTGATAGCTGTCTCGACAGCCTTGGAGATACCCTTTCTTACTACCATGGGGTTAGCGCCTGCTGTGACGTTCTTAAGGCCCTCGCGAACGAATGCCTGAGCCAGCAGTGTAGCTGTTGTTGTGCCGTCGCCGGCGATGTCGTTTGTCTTATCAGCGACCTGCTTTACCAGCTGAGCGCCCATATCCTCGAAGATATCCTCGAGCTCGATGTCTCTGGCGATGGTAACACCGTCGTTTGTGATGAGGGGTGCGCCGAACTTCTTGTCAAGAACGACATTTCTGCCCTTGGGGCCCAGTGTGACCTTAACTGTGTCGGCGAGCTTGTTTACGCCTCTCTCGAGAGCATGGCGTGCTTCTTCGCCAAACAGGATTTCCTTAGCCATTTTATCTTACCTCCGGTTAACTATGAATTATTCGACTACAGCCAGGATATCCGACTGCTTTACGATAACGAAGTTTTCGCCTTCCAGCTTAACTTCTGTGCCTGCGAACTTGTTTGTGATGACCTTGTCGCCAACCTTGACCTCCATGGGGGTCTTCTTGTCGCCTGTGCCCATTCCGGGGCCAACTGCGACTACGATCGCGAACTGGGGATTCTCCTTGGCGGCGCCGGAAAGGATAATGCCGCTCTTTGTTGTTTCTTCGGCTTCAGCCATCTTGAGGACTACTCTGTCCTGCAAAGGTACGAGCTTCATGTGTGTGATTACCTCTTTCTATGTTTTTATAATAATCATTAAGGATTTTAGCACTCTTTTGTTTCGAGTGCTAAACACTGTAACTATAATAAGACATTCACTGTTAATTTGCAAGACCCAATTTGAAATAATTTATGAATATCTCCTGAATTATTTGTGATTTTTAGACAAAGTCACAAATTGGGTGCTGGCACATTGCAGTTTGCCGGTTTCAGAACCGTATTCAAGTCTTTGCAGATATTTACGTTTTATTCCAGCACCGACGAACCCTTTGGGATCACGAATCTCAGCTTCTGCGGCTCGATCCTCATAGATATATGACGGCTCTCAACAACTTCACCGTCGAGATTGATGCACATATCTTCATTGCTCTTGGAAAAGATCTTTATCTCTTTTGCCTGCTTGTATGTAATATACTGCGAAAGCTCTTTATACCTTCCGCTTTTATACTTGGAAACAAGAGCTGCCGCCTCAAGGCGACTTACCTTTTTAACCAGCAGAACATCCAGAAGCCCGTCGCCTATTTTGGAACAAGGCACCGGGCAGAATCCTCCGCCATAAAACCTGCCGTTTCCGATAAAAACGAGAGTGTAGTTGCCGTCAAGCTGTTCGCCGTCAATATTGATATAATATTCTTTTCCAATGCCGCGTATGACACACTCGACCGCCGATGCCGCATAAGGAAGAAGCCCGTTTCCGAACATTTTATATTTGCCTTTTCCCCGGGCCACCTCGGCATCTATTCCTACAGAAAGAACGTTGATCGAACAGCCGCAGTCAGACCTTATGTAATCAATATCTATCTCGGTGCCGTCTATCAGCCTGTCAAGGTCGAGAAATGCCTCTCTGCCTCCCTCAAACAGCTTTACATAGTCGTTTCCGGTTCCTATGGGAATGCTTGTAAAAGAACAGTTCTCCCCTGCTTCAGCGGCTCCCGCAGCAACCTCGTTGAGTGTGCCGTCACCGCCGCAGGCATAGAAGCGTAGCTTTCCTTCAAACTTTCTCGCGCTATGTATAACTATCTCTGTGGCATGTTTTGGATGGGCTGTAAGATAAATATCATACTCAAGGCCTCGCGCCTTGCACACCTTTTCAATATTCTTAACCACCGACGCGCTGTTATCCCTTCTGCCCGCCGTAGGATTAATGATGAAAATATGCCTCATAAAGGCTCACCGCCTCCGATTGCTTATTTGAAATACATATAAAGATCGCACTTGATCATGCCGTTATAGAGCTTGCGCTTCTTATCAGCCTTAGCTCCGAAATGCTGCTCGAACTCGGCATCGGACGTAATAATATACTTTTTCACCGAGTCGCAGCCTTTGAGCCTCATTCCAAGGCCCTTATACAGCCTGCGAGCATGCTCGAAATCAAACATTCTCTGGCCATAGGGAGGATTTGTAATGATAACACTGCGATCTTTAGGATAATTGATCTTGAGAGCATCGCCCTGCTTGACCTCGATACAGTCAGCCACACCGGCGCGTCGCGCATTCTCAATGGTCATCTCGACGCATTTAGGATCGATGTCATAGCCGTAAATGGGCAGCTTCTCGTGGCGCTCCTGAGCTTTATAGCGCTCTTTGACTTCATCAAACACCGATGTGTCAAAAAAGCCCCAGCTCTCGGCATCAAAATCTCGTCTTGCGCCGGGCATGATACCAAGAGCAGCCATTGCCGCCTCAATTATAATGGTGCCGCTGCCGCAGAAGGGATCGATAAGTGTTTCACGGCCTCTGTATCTTGCGACCTTGACCATAGATGCAGCCAGTGTCTCGCGAATAGTGGCCTCGTTGCTCTCCTGCTTATAGCCTCTCTTGTAAAGGGGCGCTCCGGTGGTGTCGAGATAAATCTCGGCAGTATCCTTGATGATGGCAAACTGGATCTGATACTTGGCGCCGGTCTCGTCCAGCCACGAAACATGATATTTTTCCTTGAGACGCTCAACAGCCGCCTTTTTGATGATGCTCTGGCAGCTGGGAACGCTGTGAAGCTTGGAATCGAGGCAATAGCCCTTTACGGGGAAGCTGTCTTTTACTCCGACCATCTTTTCCCACGCAATGGATTTTACTCCCTGAAAAAGCTGCTCGAATGTAAACGCCTTAAAGCGTGCAAGTTCGAGCAGAACTCGCTCGCCGCAGCGCAGAATAACATTCGCGCGGGCACATTCGGCCATATCGCCCGAAAAACGAACTCGTCCATTCTCGCTGACGACATCTTCAAACCCGTTGAACTTGAGCTCATCAGCTACAAGGCCCTCTGTTCCCATCAGACAGGGAACCACAAAATTATATTTCATTTCTATTCCTCATATTTCATATGTTTGCCGAACAAACCCGGCTGTTATATATTATCCAACAATTTGCCTCTTTTTGCAACAATATCTTGCAAATATTCGATTTTGAAGTATGTTTTATACAGAAAAAGGCCCCCGGAATATCCGAGGGCCAGACAGCACTTTTATTAAGATTAAGAAAGCAGAAGGATTATTCCTTGGAGATCAGCATGCCATAGCCGCCGTTCTTTCTCTTATATACGACGCAATACTTGCCGTTCTCGTCGCTGTTGATAAAGAAGAAGAACTCGTGGTTCAGCAGATTCATCTGCATGATAGCATCTTCGACTGTCATGGGCTTTACATCGAGCTCCTTTGTGCGGACCAGAGCGAACTCTGTCTCTTCTGCGATGGGCTCTGCAACCTCTTCTGCGCCGAGAGACTTAGCAAAAGACTCCTGACGTGTCTTCTTGGACAGTCTTGTCTTATTCTTCTGGATCTGGCGCTCGATGCTTGCGACAACACCGTCGACTGCCTTCAGCATGTCGTCAGCTGTTTCTTCAGCTCTGAAGTAGAAGCTGCGATAGCTTACTGTCAGCTCGACTGTATGCTCGTTTCTGTTGAAGCTGTATGCTACTGTAGCATCAGCCTCTTCACCGAAATACTTGTTGAGCTTTTCGCACTTCTTCTCGATATATTCTTTGCGATCGCTGTAGATCTTAGCCTTTCTTTCGTTAAACTTTACGTTCATAATGTTACTCCTTTTTATTGTGCTTGCTGCGCGGCAGGATGTCAGAGTTACTTCACTCTCTTACCATTTACAAATACAGCCTCTGCCTTGCTGAGGAAGTCAAAGGGATGCTTTGTCCATACAACAATATCGGCATCCTTGCCCACTGCGATGGAACCAACTCGATCTTCAACTCCCGAGGCCTTTGCGGCGTTGATCGTAATGGATCTGATGGCAGCATCCATGTCGAGACCTTCTCTTACGCAGACTGCGGCACTTACATTAAGGTGCTGCAGAGGGCCAACGGGATGGTCGGTCGTCAGAGCGACCTCGATGCCCTGTGCGTTAAGGATGCCTGCTGTCTTAAGGCTTCTGTTGGAAGTCTCAGGCTTGCTGCTGCCCGAAAGGACGGGTCCGATGACGGGGATGACCCCTGCCTCTTTAAGCTGGCGAGCAGCTCTGACTCCGTCGGTAGCATGGATAATAGTATAACGGATACCAAACTCATTTGCAACTCTGATTGCAGTCAAAATATCATCGCATCTGTGCGCATGGATATGTGCCATCAGCTCGCCCTTGATGACGGGAATAAGCGCTTCGCACTTTTCGTCGTATGCAGGATCCTTTCCGGCTTCCTTCTTTTCGAGATACTGCTTTGCCTTGAGCAGCGCATTTCTCAGAATTGCAGCCGATGCCATTCTTGTCTGGGGAGCCTTCTGCTTAAGACCATAGCTGCTCTTGGGGTTCTCGCCCAGAGCCATCTTCATCGAGCAGGGTGCCTTTACGATCATATCGGAGATATCATCGCCTACCAGCTTGATAAATGCCATCTCGCCGCCAATAACATTGGCCGAGCCGGGGCCTACAACTGCCGATGTAACGCCGCATCCAACAGAATCTGCGAAAGAGGGATCAAAGGGATAGATGCCATCGACAGCCTTGAGATGAGGTGTTACGGGATCGGTCATCTCATTGACGTCGTTGCCTTCCCATCTGACATTCTGCTCATAAATGCCGATATGCGTATGAGCATCGATGAAGCCGGGCATAATATAACCGCCCTTTGCATCATAAACCTCGTCGTTTGTTTCGGGTGCGTCTGCTATATCACCAAAGGCTGTAATAACGCCATCCTTAAAATCAACATATCCGTTTGCGAATTCCTGTCCTTCCGCCGTAATAAGGCGGCCACCAAGTATTCTCATGTCATGTTCCTCCTGTCTTTTTATTTTCGACACTATTTCCTATTTACAATTAATGGAAACAGTGTTATTATTATCTCAGAACACAGCGCAAATGTCAAACAAAACTTCGGCATTTGCGGTGTGCTCTGACAATTTTCGGGGACACACCGTTCATATCTTTATCCCCACAACCCCACTTTGGCCGCTTTTCCATGTGAAGAGCGGCCCCTTTTTATTCCGGGGATATTACTTAAAAAGCGCAGACCAACTTACGCGGCCTGCGCTTTTATTTTCTATCTTCTTCTGCGAGACTTGGACCTCTTGTCGTTCTGCATACGCAGATCCGACATTTTGGATTCGCTGCGCTGCATGAACATACGAAGCTTATCTTCAAATATGCTGTCCTTGCTCTTTTCCAACATAGAACCGTCGGATGTTGCCTCTTCGGCAGCCGGAGCTGCTGCTTTTTCCTGTTTTGGTGCAGCCTGAGGCTTCTCCTGGACGGGAAGCGCCTTTTTGATCGAAAGGTTGATCCTTCCGTTCTGATCGATAGCGATCAGCTTGACCTTAACAGTGTCTCCTTCATTAACATGTTTTTTGATGTCGTCAACGTATGTATTGGCGATCTCAGAGATATGGACCATTCCCGATTTTCCGGGAGCAAGCTGAACAAATGCTCCAAAACCGGTGACTCCTGTTACTTTTCCTTCGTAAATGCTTCCTACAGTAAACTCCATCTGCAGTTCCGCGCCCCCTATGACAGTAAATTATTTACTAGAGATATCAACAAACACTCTCTCGCCGGGAGAAATATATCCCAGCTTCTCTCTGGCGATCTCTGCGATATACTCGGTGTCGTCTTCACATTCAAGGATATCTCTTATCTCGTCATTGCTGAGCTGCTGATCACTGATAAGCAGCGCAAGCTGAGCCTTTTCTTTTTCCTTATTCCTGATCTGAAGCTGGAGCGAAACAAGTGTGAAGGCCGCATAAATGGCAAATGCCAAAACGAATATTTTTACGAATGGATGTACTCTTCTCGTTCTTTTCATGCAGTCCTTCTCACCTCCCTGATCCATAAAGATTATTTGTTAGTTTAATTGTATGCTTTTTTCCTTAAAAAGTCAATCCCAAAACCTAATTTCCGGTGGGACCGGAAAAGAGATTTTCGATAAAACAAAGAACTTTTCTGACTAATTTTACAAAGATAACAAAGCATTCTTCCGCAGCGCACAAAAATGCCCTTACATAGAATGCCGCTCCAAGAAAATACAGCGCAAGGCCAATCAGCGCTCCTCCAAGTATATACCACCTGAGAACCCCGCCCGCACTGAATATCACAAGCGCCGTAAAGCACATCATAAATATTATGCAGTACAGAATATCACACAGCGCTCTTATATATCTGCGGCAAACGATACGCGGAAATACATCGAATATATCATACAAAAGCCCCATGCATATTCCCAAAAAACATGCAAAAATAAAGGTCCTCGTCTGATCCAGAAGCACTATTTCCATAAGTGTTTCCTCAGAAGAGTTTTGACCAGAAGCTTCCTCTGCTTCTTCCGTCACCGAGATACTCCAGGCTATCGATCCTGCCGTTTATGATAAGTTCACCGGTGTCCAGACTTAACCTTTCGACATGAAGCTCGCCGCCTCTTGTGACCATCGTTCCCAGCGAGGTCTCGGCAATTATCTCGTTTTCATCGAAGCTGATGACATCTTCGACCCCGGATATACTGAGCCTTTCGCGGCCTTCAAGAATAAGGTTTCCCTTTGCTTCGTTCTTTCTGCTGCTGTCTGCCGTCATAAATATTGCTCCTCCCTTCATAAGTCATAAATAACAGTATGAAAAGAGGAGCTGTTTTATTCGGTTATTTCGCTGTACATAAGGGCAGCATCCTGCTTGGTGACATGCTCGGGGATCGACAGAACCTTGACCTTCACGGTGCGTGTTCCAATGGTGATCTCGATAATGTCGCCAACCTTAACCTGATAGGATGCCTTGGCCTCTCTGCCGTTTACGACCACTCGCTGAGTGTCGCAGGCCTCGTTGGCCACTGTGCGGCGCTTGATGAGGCGGGCCACCTTGAGATATTTATCAAGCCTCATTTTTCCTCCATAAAACCGATGGAAGCGGCCTATGCCGCTTCCACCCTGTTATTGCTGCTTATTTTGCAACTACGTCCTTGAGAGCCTTGCCTGCCTTGAAAACAGGATACTTTGTCTCAGCCAGCTCGATAGGCTGCTTTGTCTGGGGGTTGAAAGCAGTGCGTGCAGCTCTTGTCTTGACCTCAAAAGAGCCAAAGCCGATGAGCTGGACCTTGTTGCCCTCTGCGAGTTCTTCTGTGATAGCAGCGATCATAGCTGTGAGAGCCTTCTCTGCATCCTTCTTGGAAAGCTCGGTCTTCTCAGCAATTGCTGCAATGAGTTCTGTCTTGTTCATTTCGGTTCCTCCAAAATATTTAATTAATAGTTATCTGTGTTTGATCTCTTCCCAGATCTTATCCATCTCTTCAAGAGTCATCTCTGTGAGATCGCGGTCGGCAGCCTCTTCCATTTTACAGAAGCGGCTTACGAACTTACTGCTCGCTCTTGTAAGAGCCTCCTCAGCGTCTATGTCAAGGAATCTTGCTGCATTGACAACGGCAAAAAGCAGATCTCCCAGCTCGTCAGCAGGGTCGCCGTCGCCTTCCATAGCCCTGAGCAGTTCGGACTTTTCTTCATCGATCTTCTGCAGTGCGCCATTAATGTCGGGCCAATCGAATCCGGCCTTAGCCGCCTTTTTCTGCACCTTCTGAGCATACATAAGAGCAGGCAGCGACTTTGCCACCTGATTGATGGTGTCGCTGTGGGTCTTCTGGCTCTTCTCCACCTTCTTGATGGCGTCCCAGTTGTTAAGGACCTCTGCCGATGTTTCGGCAACCACATTTCCAAAAATATGCGGATGTCTGAGGATAAGCTTCTTGCAAACGCCGTCGCAGACATCATTTATATCAAAGGCGCCTCTTTCTTCCGCAAGATCGGCATGAAAGACACACTGAAGGATAACGTCACCCAGTTCTTCGCAGAGCAGAGCATCATCTTTGAGGTCGATGCCTTCACAGGCCTCGTATACCTCTTCGATAAAGTTCTTGCGGATGCTTTCATGGGTCTGTTCTCTGTCCCAGGGGCAGCCATTCTCGCCTCTGAGGATGTCCATTATCTGAAGAAGATCTTCAAAGCCATATTTTGGCTTACTAACAAAATTTATCACACTTCTATCCCCTTTGCAAGTAAAATAATGCATTTAATGATATTTTCCGGTATTTTATCACATTCTGAGCAATTTTGCTATCTTCTGTCCCTTGGGAAGCAGCAGAACATCCTCTTTGGGAAGGGCCTTAAGGGCGATCAGAAGAACAAGATATACTACCGCAGAGAGGCCTATGGTGACGACACAGCCCAGCTTGCTGCCCAGAATATCGCTCATGGGCATATAACAGAAATATGTGAACACACCCATAAGTGCCGACGCTGCAAAGGGCTTAAAGAAGCTCTTTATTACCGAAACGCCCTTTACCGTCCTGGATATTATGACCAGATTGATAATGGATATAGCTCCATAGCATACAGTTGTGCCGATAGGCGCGCCGTAGATCTCGATGCCGGGAGTTCCGATAAGAGTGTAGTTGGTGATCAGTTTGATCACACCGCCGATAAGAACACTGAACATGGGCATTTTTTCCTTGCCCACCGCCTGAAGGATGGCGTTGGTTACCGACTGAAGGGCAACCAGAAGGACAGCCGGCGCAAGAATGACCAGCAGAGGCGCCGCTACCTCTACCTCTTCGAGCCTTCTGTAATAGAGCAGCGAGAGGATGGGTTTTGCAAGAACCGCAAGGCCCGCAGCACAGGGCAGCGAGAAAATTGCTGTAAATCTGAGTGCTGTTGTAATGGTGTCCGAAGCCTTGAGATAATCCTTTCGGGCATAGGCTGCGGCAACAGCGGGAATTATGCTGATGGCAAGGCCAACGATCAAAGCCTGAGGCATATTCCACATCTTGGTGGAGATATTATAGCAGCCATAAATATAGTTGGCATCTTCGACCGAATGTCCTACATCCTGCAGGCGGTTGAGAACAACACCCATGTCAATAAAATTAACAACACTGAGGACCGATGCGCCGATAGTAATAGGGATAGCGATCTTGACAAGGCCTCTGGCAATCTCGGAATATCCGGCCGAGGGCGCTGTCTGAACAGCACCTTCAGGGATGCCGCTGCCTGCCTTGGCGCGAACAAGGATGATATAGAGGGCGCTGAAAACTGTGCCCAGCGTTACGCCGCCGATCGTTCCGGCAACAACGATCTCAAGGCTGCAGCCGCGGTCCATGAGGATCTTGGTAAGCAGAAGTCCGAAAACAAGCTTGCCTGCCGCCTCGATGACCTGAGAAATAGCTGTGGGCACCATGTTTGAAAGGCCCTGGAAATAGCCTCGGAAGGCCGAAACGATGGATACGATGAATATTGAGGGCGCAATGGCCAGAACAGCGTGATATGCCAGAGGATTGCCGATCATGTTGACCAGTTCTTCGGCAAAAAACATCATTACAAAGGTGCATATACCGCCGATAACCGTAAACAGCGATACAGCCACACGGAATGTTCTCCTGACATCCTCATACTTACCAAGAGCATTTGCTTCGGCTACCATCCTCGACACGGCCACCGGAAGGCCTGCTGTCGAAATAGTGAACATTGCCGTGTACACATAGTATGCAACAGTATAAATACCATTACCCTCACCGCCGATCATATTGACGATGGGGATGTTATAAATCGCGCCTATGACCTTAACAAGGGCATTGGCTACAACGAGGACAAGCGCGCCCTCGAAAAATGAGCTGCTTTTTGTTTTTTTCAATTTGTTCGCACTACCTTTTCATGTAATTATCCTGCATATCTATATTCCCGATATCCTCAGAATATCTTGGAAATCACACAGGAATCTATCTCACTTCTGACTTTTTCAACATCGATCGTGGTATATTCTCCTGCACGGTAGAGGATCCTGCCCCCTACCATAGTCATTGCCACATCACTGCCCCTCGCCGTATAGCAGAGGGTTGAATGAACATCGTGGATCGGATACATCCACGGCGAACGTGCATCGACCAATATGAGATCGGCCGCCATGCCCACCTTTATCATGCCGCAGTCTTCCCTGCCCTGTGCCAGCGCACCGCCTCGTGTCGCCATTCGCAGAGCTTCAAGCGCCGTGACCGCAGTGGGATCATATCCGACCCCTTTCTGAAGCAGCGCCGCCAGCTTGACCTCTTCAAACATATCAAGATTGTTATTGGAGCAGGCCCCGTCGGTTCCAAGCGCAAGCGGAACTCCTTTATCCATCATCCTGC
>JAFQVZ010000172.1 GCA_017407765.1 Clostridia bacterium
ATAACTTTCGGAGTTCATGGCGAACACCTTTATCATTGCAGTATCATCTTCGTAATTTACGGTGCGGAAGTTTCCGAATACATCCAGCTGATAGTCTTCGACTGCTTCAAAGCCCATCATCTGTCCATTACTGTCGTAAAACGCAATATAAAGCTCGCACGTATTCAAGCTCTTGCCGTGCAAAGTCATATAAACACTGCCCTCATGCTGAGCCTCGACCGTGACCTCCATACCTTCTGACTCAAGAGGCACGATAAGAGCCACGACCTCTCGTCCCATTCTGAAAACACCTTGATAGAACTGATCTGTTACTCCAACGGCTTCGGCAAGCTCGTACAGATTTTCATTATACCAGTTGTTAAAGGATTCCGGCTCGGCAATATCGGTCAGATACATACGCGCGACCACACCGTCTTCGCCAAGCAGAGCCGTAATGGTTTCGATGTCATAGTCCTTGATCAGTCCGCCCTTTACCGCAAAGTAATTGGCCTCCATCGACTCACACACCGGAAGTTCCACCGGCGAATCGTCCATGCCGTGATCTTCCGATACAAACCTGTCGTTTATATTAAAGTAAGCATGGAACAGATTTTCTTCCATATCATCCCATGTGAGGTCGACATGGTAATACTCACCGTCGATCCTGACATAGTTCCACTCGTGCCCCACGACGTTGTAATCGTCATAGGCATAGCCCAGCGCAAGGTATGACTGTATTCCTACCCTGTGCAGCAGATACTGGAACGATTCGGCATAACCTTCGCACACCGCAACGCCCTCTACCAGCGCTCCGTACGCATTGTGGGCATTGTCCGACTCGTCATATCTGATCCTGCCTGCAAGAACATCATGCAGATAGAGTTCTTTCTCAAACTCTGACCATTCTTCATCTATGCCGGCAAGAATGATCTCGGCCTCTCTTTCGAAGTCGGCTTTGGCATCGGTCAGCTCGTTAGCCTCGAATAAATACTCGGGATAGATATACAACACCGAATCCTCAGTGCCTGAATAGTTATATGCCCCGCTGCGCCAGAAATGATGGGCATAGTCAGCCTCGTATGTCATAATAACATCTATCATTTCTTCGGTCGTCAGATCGGTGCCGTTCCAGACAGCTATTTCATCCTGACGGGCCTCAACGCCCGCAGCAAGGCTGTCATAGGCATAAAGCAAGGCCTCGGCCTTGTCCATCTCAGCCAGCTTGCTCCGTCCGTAATACTCGATTTCTTCGGAAGCATAAGCTGACACAGAAAAAGCAATAAAAACAATTGTAATGATCGTCAAAAACAGGCTTTTCTTAAGTTTATTCATGCTTAATACCTCCCTACAGTTTTTCACATAACCTCAAAGAAATGAACGATGTTCATATCTTCGATCTGTTTGCTTCCATGCTGGCCGGTGCCGCCAAGAACGGGATGCTGCCCGTGGTCGGGCGAATAGGTCAGCAGTATCTTATGCTTACCCTTAAACTTTTCAAGCGCTTCGGCAATGCGCTGGTATCCTTCAGCCTCAAGCGACACGGCGTTGAGTGCCTGCTTCGATTCAGGGCCGAATGCGTGGGCAGCATTGTCATAGTCGAAGGTATGGATGCTTACAACATCATACTCGTCGCTCTCGATAAGCCTGAGAGCTATCTCCTGCACCTCAACTGCATTCTTTCCCTCGAAATAATCAAGATCTCTGCCTGCAAAAATGTGCAGAAATGTCGAATCCAGTTGTGCAACGATGGCCACCTTCTTTCCCTGCTCGATCCACAGGTCGAAAAGAGTTGTACATTCGAGTTTGGGGCGATCATAGGTCAGAATACCGTGGCCCTCGGGGTCCATGCCGGTATACATGGTGGCATGAGCGACCGGAGTTACCGACTCGACCGTGCTGACAAAAGGCACCGACATACTGCTGTGCTTATACACGGGCGCGAAAAGATTGGTGTATTTCTGCCATATATGCATTCCGACGGCATCGGCATGATAGAGCACCACTCTGTCGGCCTCGCCGCCAAGGCGCTCCCTGAGAATGCCCGACAGCCAACCGATAGAGGGTGCAAAGCTCTCGGGAAGCTCCATCCCCATCATATCAGCAACGATTCCCGCAAAATGCTTGAGTCCGAAAAGATTATAGTGATCTGCCATAAACAAAACCTCCCGAAGTGCATTACTTTATCTCAGTATAGCACAATCGGGAGGTAATTCAAACCCTTTATCTGATTTCGCGCACCATATATCCGCGCTTTTCTATAGCTTCCTTAATGAGCGAATCTTCAACAATATGATCCATCGAGACAATAGCCGTGCCCTTTTTATGGCTGACTACTGCCGAAACACCCTCAATGGAATTGATGGCTTCATGAACGCGGTTTTCGCAGTTCTGACAGCTCATTCCATCAATCACAAATGTCTTACAGGCAACAACTTTATCGAGCTTTCGCGCGGTAGGCTTGTAAGTCGCGCCACCGCAGCAGGCTCCCTCGCCTTTGAAATGCTTAAGCGTTGCTCTAGCTCCGAAGAACACCGCAATTAATAACACACCGATAATTATGATATCTGCCATGATATAAACCTCTTTCTCGAATTAGCTTCCGCTAACTTGATTATATCACCGTCATTTTCCCTTGTAAATCAAAAAGACACAGCCTTTTGTTAGACTGTGTCTCTTTTCATTCACTCTCTTACTTCCACGAATCTGACCGCTACTCGCGCCTGGCCGCCGGTGGTGCAGGTGAACAGCGTCATATCCCAGTCGCCCGAGGTCATTTCTTCGATCTGGGTCGCCTGAAGCGTTTCCAGTTCCACTGCTTCATAGACGAACTTATTGCCGTCCATATCGGTGAAGCTTATCCTCTCGCCCATGCCGACTCTGCTGAGTCTCGCGAAATGGCTGCGGTAGTTATGCGCCATGATGACCATGTCGCCGTCATACACCGAGCCGGTGTATCGGCAGGGCGCGCACTTGAGGGCGCCGTAGCTCCAGTCGTTGATGATGGGCAGCTTAAGCCCCAGGCAGGGGATCTCGAGCATTCCCACATAGTCATAGCCGTTCACCGGGTACTTGGGCATTGTGATTTCTTCTGCGACCATATAATCAGGTACATAGCCTTCAGGAGTAGCCAATACCACACCTTCAATTGTGCTTTTCAGAATAACAGCGACTTCTTCGGATATCTCTTCAGCCCGATTGGCCTCCCACAGATTAAATCCTGCAAGACCTAAAGCCGAGGCTATTAACAGAAGTCCTGTTGTCATCAGAAATAAGCCTTTTGTATTGCGCTTAGTCTTCATATCTCCGCCTACGCATCCAGCCAAGTGCAAACAATGCCAATCCCGCTGTTGCCAGCAGGGGTACCGGCCACCACAAAGAGCCAGTATAAGGCAGTTCAGGTTCTGCAGGGACATCGGGTGTCGAAGGAGGGTTCTCAGGAGTACCAGGCTCATCAGGGATTTCAGGAAGTGTATTTGTAAAGATCACCTTCTCGTCGATCTGTTCAAATGAAACTGTAAAGTCACCTTCGGTTATCTCAACAAACTCCCAGTCATATTTCTCCGAAAGATTTTCCACCTTTACCTTACAATTGTTCTCTTCGCTGAGAACCACTGTGTCATAAAGCTTGCCGTCACGATAGATCTCTACCTCGATCTCGGGCAGCTCGCCCTCAAAGGCTTCGGCATTGGCCCACTGCTTGATAAGTGTTATATCAAACTTTTCAATTGTCGTTTTTCTTGAGCTCTTGATTGAAACTTCAACATCATAAACCCATTCATTCGCTTCATGATCAAGGCCGGG
>JAFQVZ010000173.1 GCA_017407765.1 Clostridia bacterium
CTCAAAAGCTCAAAGAGCACATACACACAGCTGATCCCCTTTGCGGCAGGAGGAACCAGTATATGCTACAAGGCCGTCGATGCCGATGGAAGCTCGGTGCTTATCAAAGAAGTATACCCCATATCTATCGGACGCAAGCTTGTTCGTGACGGCGACAGCCTGGTGCCCAAGTCGAGCAACGATAAGGTTGCCGAGTCGGTCAAAACGCGTCTTATGATGGCGGTGCTCAAGGCCGAGAAGGAAAAGGAGCTTGAGCGCGACCTGCAGAATGACGGACGCGACTTTTTTGAAAAGAATGCCGATTATTTCCGTGCCAACAATACATTTTACACCGTTTACAATGACTATGGACATGGTACGATGGATTCGCTCAGCGGAAAGATAACGCTGCGCGAGGCGGCTGTGCTTACCAAGAGGATACTTGAGGCACTCGACAAGCTTCATGCATCAGATTATCTTCATCTCGACATTTCGCCCGAGAACATTCTTCTGGGCTCCGAGGTAGACGGTGTTCCGCAGGTCAAGTTTATTGATCTGGGCAGCCTTGTTCATAAAAAAATGATCAACCGAATGGAATCGTTCCCATCCAAAGACGGATATTCTCCATTCGAGCTGTTCAGCGCTTCTACCAGCGCAGAGGCAAGAGATCTTATTGCGCCTCACACCGACACCTTCTCGGTGGGTGCGGTGTTCTATAATCTGCTGACCGGCAGATATGTCAACTGGGATGTATGCCGCCGCGGAAATATGTCGATAATCAAGCCTGAGGATGCCGGGATCGCGCTCAGTTACGGCAGCTGTGTAAGAGTAATACAGAGAGATCATGATGACTATTATTACGATGAAGATGAGTTTGAAGATATCGATGAGGACAGCGAATATCATGTCAGAAGGATCACAAACGATCTTTATGTAGAGACGGAAGAGGGAATGGTCTCGCCGCGAATCCTCGAGGCTGTCAACAAGCTGATAGCTATTGCCATTTGCAATAATCCCAACCGTAGATTCCAGGATGCACACAGCATGATGAAGGCCATGGAAGGCCTGATCGCAGAAATAGACAAACATCAGTATTTTTTTGAGAAGGCTTCGATGCCTGCCGACTTTATGGAGCAGCATATAAGCGGCGAAGCAGGCATGACCACCGAGACCACGATACCTTTTGTAACAAAAAAGATCATGGATAAGCGCTATGAGCCGGAGGAGCTTCGACTGGCGCTTATGAAACATAAGGACATATTGCTTGAGGATGGCTCATTGAGGCACAATCGAGAGGATGTAAGAGATTATATCGAGGCTTACAGGGATAAGTATCACGAGATCATTTTCTTTGACGAAAGCACTCAGGAGAGCCTGCTTTTCAGCGGAACCATGGACACAGGCTATTCAGAGATAAAGCAGCTGGACTGTGACGAAAAGACCCTTATCGTGTTCTATGGAAGAAAGAAGCCGCTTGGAAGCGGCATAGTCAAAATGGGAGGCGGCTATGGAAGGCAATCCTATGCCCTTCAGCTGCTTCTTCAGAAGGGGAAGCATCCCCATGTAATAAGGATCGTTCCTTCCAAGCTCTATAACACAGCCGGGTCGTGGCTGAGCTTTGCCTTC
>JAFQVZ010000174.1 GCA_017407765.1 Clostridia bacterium
CCGATGGCTATGAGCCCCCTAACTTGACAAAGATGGCAAACAGACTATAATTATCGGTAGGAGAAAACTCCAAATAAGAAATCGGAGATGAAATAAGCAAATGAGCGAAAACTGTAATCACGATTGCGCAAATTGCAGCAGCGATTGCGCTGATAGAAGAATGACAAAGGAAGAAATGCTGGTAAAGCCCCACGAGACCTCCCATATCAAAAAGGTCATCGGCGTCGTTTCCGGCAAGGGCGGCGTCGGCAAGAGCCTTGTAACATCGGCTCTGGCTGCCATTGCAAGACACAGAGGCAATGAGGTTGCTATCCTCGACTCGGATATCACAGGCCCCTCCATCCCCAAGGCATTCGGCCTTGACCGCGAGAGAGCCATGGGCAATAAAGAGGGCAAGATCCTTCCCGTTGTTTCGGAGGGCGGCATCAAGACCATGTCGGTCAATCTGCTGCTGGATGACCCCACTTCGCCCGTTGTATGGCGCGGCCCCGTTATCGGCGGCGTTGTAAAGCAGTTCTGGCAGGATGTCATGTGGCAGGACGTAGACTATATGTTCATCGATATGCCTCCCGGAACCGGCGATGTTGCGCTGACAGTGTTCCAGTCGATCCCCGTCGACGGCATCATCATCGTAACAACTCCTCAGGAGCTGGTCTCGATGATCGTTGAGAAGGCCGTCAATATGGCTAAGCTGATGGATATCCCCGTTCTGGGCCTCGTCGAGAACATGAGCTTCATCAGATGCCCCGACTGTGGCAAGGAGATCGCTGTATTCGGCAAGAGCCATGTTGATGAAACCGCAAACCTTATGGGTATCGCCAACACAGCGCGTATGCCTATCGACCCCAAGGTGGCTTCTCTCATTGATGCAGGCAAGGCCGACGAGCTTGACTGCACAGAGCTGTATCCCATCATGGATATCATCGAAAAGCTGTAATTACAAAACAAACCCTCTCATCGGATCGGTGAGAGGGTTTTCTTTTATTTCGGAAGATTGAGGCGATAACCGGCGCCCCATACGGTCTCGATGATTTTGGGCGACTGGGGGTCATCCTCGATCTTTTCGCGTATACGTCCGATATGGACGGTGACAGTGGCGCTGTCGCTGATATATCCGATGCCCCAGATACGCTCGAACAGCTGTTCACGCGAGAAGACCTTATTGGGGTTGCGGGCCAGAAAAAGAAGGATCTCGAACTCGCGGTTGGGCAGCTTGAGCTCTACTCCGTTTTTGCTGACCTTCCAGCTCTTGGGATAGATGGTCAGCGGGCCCACGTGTATCTCGTCGGTCGAAGGGGCAGGAGAGGTCAGGCGCTCATAGCGGTTCAGATGCGCCTGGACACGTGCGACCAGCTCGGCGGGATCAAAGGGCTTGGGGATATAGTCGTCAGCACCAAGGCCAAGGCCGAGGATCTTGTCGGCCGATTCGCCCTTTGCGGTGACCATAAGTATGGGGATATCTATATCCCGGCGGAGCTCGCGGCAGATATCATAGCCGCTTATTCCGGGAAGCATGACGTCCAGAAGAATGAGGTCATACTGGCCGGCAAGCCCCTTCTCAAGGGCGCTTTTGCCGTCATATACGATGTCGCAGAGCATATCATTCGTTTCAAGATAGTCACGCTCGAGCTCGGCGATCTCGCGGTCGTCTTCGGCAATGAGTATTTTTTTCATATCTGGTCCTCCTTGAGGGCGGGCAGCCTGATGGTAAAGCAAAGTCCGCCACTGCTGTGGGCGGTTATGCTGCCGCCGTGTGAATCTACGATGTATTTTACAATATAAAGGCCTAGGCCGCTGCTGTGTCCGTCCTGCGTTCTCGAGCTGTCGCCGCGCCAGAACTGGTCAAACAGAAGGGGCAGCTTGTCCTCGGGAACGCCCTTTCCGTTGTCGCAGAAGGTTATGACGATGTCGTCATCGATCCTGCCTGCGCCGATGCTCAGGTGCAGGTTTTCTGCATCTGAATACTTGATGGCGTTTTCGGTCAGATTGTTTAGCAGACGCATCATCGTGTCGGGGTCCACCATGATATCCAGGCATTCTTCATCGGTGTTTGCAGAAATGGTGATGTTGTGCATTCGGGGTTCAAGGCTGAGATGTTCGGCATAATTTTTTATAAAGTGCGCAATATCTATCTTCTGCTTGTTGAGGGGAAGATTGCCGGTCTCAAGCTTTGAGAAGAAGAACAATTTCTGAAGCAGCATATCCATCTCGTTGGCCTTTGTATAGGCTGTCTGCAGATATCTCTGCTGTTTTTCGGGTGTGTTGGCAATGCCGTCCTGAATGCCCTTTATGTATCCCTTGACCGAGGTCAGAGGGGTTCGCAGGTCGTGGGAGATCCCCGAAACCAGGTCGGTCCTTGCCTTTTCATAGGCTGCATTCTTATCGCGCTCATTTTTGAGATGGTTCTGCATTCGGTCGAAGGTGTCGCATACGATTTTAAACTCATCAGAGCCGGAATAGTTTATTGGCTGCGACAGATCGCCCAGTTCGATTCGTCCGGCTCCGGTAACGAGGGACGACAGCGGCCTTGAAATATGCTTGGCAAGGTTATTGGTGAAGATATATCCGACTGAGATGATTACGGCAATGCCTATGCCGCCGACGATGAGGAAGGCCAGCAGCAGGTCACGCAGGCCGCCCTTTTCTCCGCCGGTATCATTAACGGCAAGGACGATCTTCTCAGACATCCTGCGGGTAATGAGGGTGCTTTTGCCGATATAATAGGTTTTGCCCGAACCCAGCTTCTGCGAATCCAGAACATCGACAAGGACGCTTATGCCTTCGCCGCCGTAGAGGGTCTCGTCGGTGGTGGGGATAAAGACATAAAGATTATAACCCAGCTCCTCAAGCTCGCTTCCCAGCTCGGAAAAGTCGGTAGTGTCGGCAGGAAGGTTTTCCACCAGTTTTTCGGCCTTGGTCTGAGACATACGCTCGCCGTTAAAAAGGCCAAGGCTCCATGTGCCGATGACCGATGTGCCGATCAGCAGCAGAGCATGTAGCGAAAACAGATCGGTCAGGGTGCTGGACAGAAGTATTCTCGTTTTGATCTTCATATCATCCCGCCCTTTCTCCCGAAATGGTCTGTTCGACGATGCTTACCATCATGTCATAAGACAGCGAGCCGGTTATATAACCGAAAACATTGCCTTCGGCGTCGATCATAAAGGTGGTGGGGAAGGAACCTACGCCATATATGCCGACCGAGTCGGCATCGGTGTCGAAATAAACGGGATAGGTGAAATTATTGTCATCAAGGAACTTCTCGATATCTTCCTGAGGCATCTCATTATAATAATCGGGGTGGGCAACGCCAATAACGGCAACATCCTCTTCATTATATCCATAATCTTCATAAAGCTGCTGAATATGGGGCATTTCGGAAACGCAGGGATGGCACCATGTTGCCCAGAAGTTGAGAAACACCGTCTTGCCTCTGAAATCGGCCAGCGACACAGGGTTGCCTTCGCGGTCGGTCATGGTGAACTCAGGAGCCGGGATAGGCTCATCGTCTTCAGAACCGTCTTCGGTTTCGCTGTTCTGAGGAACATCTGTATCTGCTGAAGGCTGCGAAGGCTGCTCCTGCTGCTGAGGCAGTTCGCCGGAGGCCGAGGGAGAGGCGAAGTAGCCCGAGAACATAAGAACGCCCATTATAATGAGCAGCAGGCCGCCGATCTTCTGAGCATATTTCATTATATTTCCCTTGCGCGAGAAGACATCCATGAGCTTTTCGGCAAACAGAGCCGCGAGCATAAAGGGAAGGGTGAAGCCTAAGGTGTATACTCCAACGAGAGCCAGGCCC
>JAFQVZ010000175.1 GCA_017407765.1 Clostridia bacterium
GACTACGGCATGGTCGGCGCCATGGACATCATCGACTGGGCCGAGTATCCCTACACCTCCTGCAACTTCTACCATGAAGAGAACGGCGTGCGCGGTGAGAACGTTCTTGACGGCTACGTGATTTTTGACACTGCCGCCGGCAAGATCGCCATCCTCGGCATCACCACCCCCGAATCCTTCACCAAGTCCACCCCCGCCTATTTCCAGGACGATAACGGCAACTACATCTACGGTATCTCCGGCGGTGAAGACGGCTCTGCCCTCTATGCCGACGTTCAGGACGCTATTGACGCCGCCGCCTCCGAAGGCGCCGACGTGGTCATCGCCCTTGGTCACCTTGGTGACGATACCGCTTCCCAGCCCTGGACCAGCGAAGAGACCATCGCCAATGTCTCCGGTCTTGACGCTTTCATCGACGGTCACTCCCACTCCACCGTGGAGTACAAGGAAGTCGCTGACAAGGACGGCAACGCTGTCGTTCTGACCCAGACCGGCGAATACTTCGGCCGCATCGGCATGATGGTCATTGATGCCGAGACCGGCGCCATCAGCACCGACTTCATCGAAGCTGAGGAGATCCTTGAGGTCGTTCTCGGCGAGGATGGCCAGCCCACCGTCGACGAGGACGGCGAGGAGGTCACCGAGGTTGTGGGCTACAAGCTCGTTTCCGATCTTTACACCGGCGCTGAGTGGGTCTCCGACGAGGCCGTTGCTCAGCTCAAGACCGAGTGGATGACCGAGATCGACACCGCTCTTGGCGAAGTCATCGGCTCCACCGCTCTCACCTTCGACAACTACGATGCCGAGGGCAAGCGCCTTGTCCGCTCTCAGGGCACCAACACCGGCGACTTTGCCGCTGACGCTCTCTACTACCTCTTCGACAACATGGGTCTTGATGTTGACGTTGCCATCATGAACGGCGGCGGCGTGCGCAACAAGGCTCTCACCGGCGACATTTCCTTCCTCACCTGCAAGACCATCCACACCTTCGGCAACGTGGCCTGCCTGCAGACCATCACCGGCCAGCAGCTGCTCGACGCTCTTGAGTGGGGAGCCCGCGGTGTCGGCTCCGGCGAAGAGATCGGCGGCTTCCTGCACGTCTCCGGCGTCAACTACCAGGTTGATCCCGATTGGCCCAGCTCCGTTCAGATGGACGAGAAGGGCGTCTGGGTCGGCGGCCCCACCGGCGGTTACAAGGTCTATGACGTGACCGTTTACAACAAGGACACCGATACCTGGGAAGCTCTTGATCTTGAGGCTCAGTACAATCTGGCCGGCTACAACTACACCCTGCGTGATCTGGGTGACGGCTTCAACATGTTCTCCGGCGCTGTCAACGTGCTTGACTACGTGATGGAAGACTACATGGTTCTGGCCAACTACGTTCAGGGCTTCGAGGGCGGCGTTGTTGACGCTTCCAACTCCCCCCTGACCGCCAAGTACCCCGCCTTTGCGGTTGATTACTCCACCGTCAACGGCACCGGCCGCATCGTAATTGAGGCTGCCAAGTAAAACCGCGATAACACAAAAACCTACACCGGAGGCTGAATGCCTCCGGTGTTTTCTTATTTTTAATCTGCTGTTCATATATTTTTGATATTTCTTCCGGCTTTCGTGCTAAAATTTCACTCGTATGTCCGCAAGAAAGGGGATCGTCATGGATCTTACACCCAAAAAGAAAAGGGAGCTCAGTCTCTGGGTCATAGTTACGGTAAGCGTCTGCGCGCTCATATTTCTGGCGGTGCAGAATCTCGGCACCGTTGCCGCGGCACTTGGCTGGGTCTTCGGCCTTATCCGCCCGCTTGTCCTTGGCTTTGCCATGGCGATTATCCTCAATGTGCCCATGGGCTTTATTGAGCGTAAGCTCCTTCAAAACTGCGGCAGTTCTAAACTTGTGAAGCTTTGCCGTCCGGCGGCCTTTATTCTCTCGCTGCTGTTCATCCTCGGTGTGATCGCCGGTGTGGTCTCCCTTGTCATACCGGAGCTTGTCAATGCCTTTGCCATCATCGCCCAGGGGATATCCGACACCATCGGCACCGTCAGCGCCATGAGCGTGGAGGAGCTTGAGCAGCTGCCCTTCGGCAAGACCCTTCTGGGCATCGACTGGGACGCCATGCTCCTCTCCCTTCAAAACTGGCTCAAGGATCAGGGCGGCAGCATCGTCAATACAGCCTTCGGCACAATAAGCTCCCTTGTTGACGGCGTTTTTGAATTTTTTATGGCGCTGGTGTTTGCCATCTACATTCTTTTTTCAAAGGACACTCTCAAATCCCAGGGTGCCCGCCTGCTTCGGGCATGGCTGCCCGAAAGAGCCGCCGAATGGCTCATTCACGCCTTCTCCGTGGCCAATGTGAGCTTCCGCAATTTTATCTCCGGCCAGAGCCTTGAAGCGGTGATACTGGGTGTGCTGTGCCTTGTGGGTATGCTGATACTTGACCTGCCCTACGCTCCCATGGTGGGTGCCCTTGTGGGTATCACGGCTCTCATACCGGTGGTGGGTGCCTTTATCGGGGCGGCCGTTGGCGCCTTTATGATATTGACCGTCAGCCCTGTAAAGGCTCTGGTGTTTGTGGTCTTTCTCGTGCTGCTGCAGCAGATCGAGGGCAACCTTATCTACCCGAAGGTAATGAGCAGCCGCGTCAGTCTCCCCGGCATGTGGATATTGGCCGCGGTGGTGGTCGGCAGCGGTATCGCCGGTGCCCTCGGTATGCTTCTGGGTGTACCCATCGCCTCCACCGCCTATGTGCTCATTGCCGAAGCCACCGCCGAAAGAGAGAGCCAGCGCCGCGCCCAGCCCCCGCAAAAGAATGATCCGCAGCCCGCAGCTTCACCTGTACGCGCTGAAACACCGTCCAAAACTCAGCCCGACATGAAAAATCAACAAAAATAAAGCGCTTTTCACGGCAGTTTCTCCCTTGTACCCGCTCAGCAAGCCGGGCTTTGCCGGTCTTTCAAAGACTGCAAATAAAAATACAGGAAGGAAATATTTTAATTTGAGTTATGAAAGAAGCGGCATGAAAAAGCCCGGAAGCATAGGGCGCCCAGCCGGGAGTGTGTAAGAAGGTCATTTTTCCTGAAGAATCGCGGTTTATCAGACCATTTTATCTCTCCCCCGCTTTCCCGGGCACATAATACAAAGTCTTTTAATTCCCCCGGCACAGCCGGTGGATTAAAGCTAAAGCTATATCAAAAGCTCTCCGTAAAAATACGGAGAGCTTTTCAGACTGTCAAAAAAGTTTGTATGCAGTCCATGCCTCCCTCCAATGAGGAAGCCGGGCTTTGAAAGCGCACCCCGGAGGGAGAGAATACGCCTTCTTTTTGCGATATGACATGATTTTATAACTTTTATTCCCACTCGCTTACGAGTTCTTTCCCACGGTTACTTTTCGCCTTATTTTGGGCTAATTTTCGTGAGATCTCCCTCGTTTTGCTTCGTTTTTTTCTGTATTCTCTGTGTTCTTAGCCCGTTTGGTACTGTTTTGGTATCAAAGTTTGGTATCAATATTCTGAAAAATCGCCAGAGAAAAATTTCGTTATTCTTTTTCAGTAAGTGATACTTGGCTTGTCCTACAGTTCAACTGGCTTTAATGTTTGGATACAAAGGTAGATGTAAAGGTCGTGCTCCTTTTGGAACAGTTATATTATAGCGGAAAAATGTGAACGATTCAAGGATGGCTCCACTTGACATAGCACAAACCATTAATGTTTTAATGTAAACTTATTCTGCTTTCGTGGTATCATCGAGCAACTTAATCAGTTGGTCAATGACCGTTTTTAGATTTGCAAAGACCGCTTTGAGTTTTTCAGAATCGAGTTCGCAGATATCCTCGCAACATTTCATTTTCTGAAAATCTGGAATGAGCTTTTCTATTCCGTATCCGTCAACTTCTTTTCGTTGCTTCCTATATGGTACTAGATCAATACCATCAAGCACAAGAGCATTCTCAATACCTATACTAATACCAGCAGCATTATCATACTTTGGGATGCTCAAGGTAATAACATTGTTTAATTCTTTTAATGGTTTATTGGTATCACAATCGTAAAGACAAACACTTTTTACCGGAGAATTTCTGGCTGTTAAAAACGGAATGGCTTTATTCAAGGCATCTTTTCCGGTGTTAGCTTCTTCGCCCTTTTCATCTATGTATCCAACCCATTTGAATTGAATGTTGACATCATACCCATAAACTTCAAGAGCTTTCTTGAAATACTTTTCGTCAGTTCTTCCCTCCAAATATACGACAGGCTCTTTATCAGTAGGTATGTGGATTTGAAAAGCATCTTGAACTACTTCTATAGAATTGCACTTAAAATATTCGGGTTTATCCTTTACGACAATATCACCGTTATCGTTGCGTGACAGAATAACTACCTTGTCATTTCTGCGAGTATCGTTATGAATTACGAAAGGTGAATGAGTAACAGCAAAAATTTGAGATGTTTGTTCTCCTGCGCTTGTAAATATACCTTTATAGTAATCCATCACTTTCGCCTGCCAATTAGGGTGTAAGCTTATTTCTGGTTCATCGATAAAAACAAATGCTCCGTTTGTTGCATTTACATCTTTGAGCAAGAAACAACCACGATAGACGACTTGCTTTTCACCAGAGCTCAAGTTGTTAATCGGGATATCAACGCCGTTTTTTTGAAAAAGAATAGATTTTTTACCTTTCACATTTTCTATTCGGCTGTATGTTAAACTTTCAAACATTCGGTTAAAAGCAGTCGTAAATCGAGGCATACGCTCTTCATAAACGATATCAGCCACAGATTGCTTTAATTCTTTAGCAGTTCTATACGCATGAGCCAACTCGTCGTTATCAGTTGACTGTATATCAACAATCAATTGGTTGATCTGTGTTGGAAGTTTTTCGGTGGATCTTCTGCTGTTTTTGGCTGAATCAAGTGTTAAGCTAGTTACAGTTGAAACATCATCTGCTTGAAAATTTATATCAACATCTGAAAAAATACCACTGAACGAGTATCTGTTTTTTATGTTATCAGAAGCAATATATACATTCATTCCTTGCCCGTCATTAGCATACATCAATGGGTTGCCATCTGCACGTTCTTTCAAATAATAGCTAATACTAAAAACTTTCCCTTCATGTTCAAACTCAACACACATCGGACATTTTACTGTATGTGATGAAACTTCATACAGAGCATTTATAATTGTGCTTTTTCCTGTCCCATTTTCACCGGCAAAGATTATTGTATCAAGTGCTTTGCCGTCTTTTCCGCAAAAATCCAATTCCAGATTTTTCAAAATAGGATGATCTTGGAACTTTACTTTTCTGATTTTATACATAATATTTTCTCCCTGCTTTTTATTATAACATGTTAATTAAATTGTCCAGATAGGCATGGTGATCAATTGAAATTTACAATAATATTCCAATATAATTATACCACAAAATTCGTCATTATTCAATGTATTTGGCATTATTCATGAATATTTTACCAAGTTTATCGGCAACTTCTTGTTGAGTTGATGGAAACACGTGCGCATACCGATAGGTAATATCAATACTTTCATGTCCGACACGATCTGCGATAGCTACCGCTGAGAATCCCATATCAATCAACAAACTAATGTGGCTATGTCGGATTCCGTGGATCCGTATTCGTTTCGCACCACTGGCAGCACAACCACGGCGTATTTCATGGTGCAGATAGGATTTCGTGAACGGGAAGATACGGTCATTTTCATTGAGCTGTAA